>CAYWSV010000037.1:652-22147 GCA_964460155.1 uncultured Oligoflexia bacterium
CAAGAAGAAGCGGCACCGCCGCGCGAACCCCTTCAGCGGTTTCTTTTTCGGGATAAATGCGTTTGGGCTCTTCGGCAACACCAATAAATTCTCGCCACTGATTGAGGTCACCCATGCTTTGAAATTCTTGCGGTGAGATGTGACGGCGCAGCCATGCAAAGCCTTTTTTCGTTCGTCGGAGCTCAAGAAGAGTGTTCAGAGGAACTTTGATTTGCTTTGCAATGTTTTCAAGAGTGGCGCGGTCGTTGGGTAATCTTTTGGGAATTGCAAAAAGGCTCGGATGCAAAACACTCACCGCAAGAGTGCGTCCGCTGCGATCGGTAATCTTGGCACGCGGAGGAAGAAGAGTGACTTCTGATTCAAACTGTCGGCTTGCACGACTGCGAAGACGTTCGTTCATTTCAGTCGGAAGAACTGCAAGCTGTGCGTACCGTGCCAGCATCAGAAGTCCTGCGAAGGCAAGTGTGCCGGCAAATATGTTCACGCGCAGGCGGAAATCTTGTTCGCTGCGCTCTGCATCAGTTTTTTTTGTCGAGCGATTCTTACGGCCGCTGAGGATTTTTCTCACCCGTTCTTCTCTCCGGTTGCGACGAATCTGATTGAGGACGCCAGACGTTACTTTTTGCAGGCAGGTTGAGTTGAGTCTGTTTGCTGCCTTGGTTGTTTTTCAGATGGCTTTCGCGCACAGAACGCTGAACAGAGGCTAATTGACTTTGAAGTTCAACATTTCGCTGGCGCAAATGTTTTTCTTCCGATTTTAGTCGACCGAGTTCATAGCCAATCGAGTAGGTTTTACTTCTGAGTGCTGCGACAGGAATGGCTGCAATGACGACCAATGCAAAACACAACAGGCTGGCATCGATGCGTCGGAGATATTTTTTCATCGGTAGACCTCCTGTTTTTTGAGCATCAACAAAAAATTAATTTGAGAACCGAAATCCACGCAGTCGAGCAGAACGTGCGCGCGGATTTCTTTTCAATTCTTCCTCACCGGCCTGCATGCCACCGCGTGGTTCTTCACGACCAAAGGACTTCGGCGTAGTGCTCGTGGCCGCATAAAGACCCATCTGCGCTTCTCTCCATTGTCGTTTCTCATTTTCACGCTTGGCTTCGGGGGTGAATTCTCCCAGTTCCCAAGCCCTGAAAAATCTTTTGACAAGTCGATCTTCAAGCGAATGAAAACTGATGATTCCCGCACACCCTCCCGGGGCCATGATCTGCGGCAATTGTCCGAGTAAGTCCTCGACAGCGGCGAGTTCTTCGTTCACGGCAATTCTCAGAGCCTGAAACACGCGAGTTGCGGGATGCACCCGACTCTGATGATAACCCAAGACACGACCTACGTAGTTGGCAAACTCAACGGTATTTGACAGTGGCAACAGACCCTTGTTGCGATCTTCGACAATAGCTCGCGCCAGTGCACGGGCACGGGGTTCTTCGCCATACTCATCAAAGATGCGTTTCAATTGTTCTGGTTCGAGCGTGTTCAGCAGGTCTTTGGCAGTCGTGTTCGAATCTGTGTTCATGCGCATGTCCAGAGGCCCTTCGCGCAAAAACGAAAATCCACGTTCTGCAGTATCGATTTGCGGCGAGCTGACCCCGAGGTCTGCCATCAAACCCGCGACGCGCTGTTCTTTGCGGTGAGTGCGGATCCAATCCGGCAGGTGACGAAAGTTCAACGCCAGCGGTGTGACAGTGATTTGGTCTTTGAGATGCTCGTTTTTGAGAAACCATTGTTGGATGCGTTGATGAGCAATATTCAAAGCAGTCGGATCCTGATCACAACAAAGAATTTCGTGATGATCAGTTGGTTTTCCAGAGTCAGAGAGATGCTGTGCCAGACGCTCAAGAAGGAGCAGCGTGTGTCCCGCGCCACCGAGTGTGCAATCGGTCCACAGTTGGCGGCCCGCAGGTATGCGTGGTTCGTGAGTCTCGCCCGCGAGAAGATTTACAGTTTCATTCAACAGCACTGTGATGTGCTCAAAAGCGGTCATTTACGCTCCCTTTGGCCCTGAGTGTCAAAAAGTTGTCGTCGGGCAAAACGAGATGCCAAAATTTTATGCAGAACGTTTAAAGCTTTTCAAAGAGACTCCGAATCAACTGCGTGTGCTGTTGGGACTGGGGTCCTGACAGTGGAAACCTTTCTGAGGGTGTCCGGCAATGATGCGTTCTCGACCGCTCCACAAATTGAGAAGTTATCTGCTTCCGGCGATTGCAGCAATTTTTCTTGCAGTCGGACCGGTTGCGTGTAGTTCGTCAGGCGAAGACGGCGCCCCGAATCCTGCTCTCGAAGGAGCTGCATCGGGTGAGGAGGCTTCAGGCGGCAACGCTAACGGTGCAGGCAGCGAGAATTCGAATGCCGCAGCGACCAACGCCAACACAGAAAGCACGAACACAGCCAAACCTGAAGGCGAGTCCGCTGCTGCCAACAACCCCATTGGTAATGAGCTGAACAACGCCATAGCCAACGACAAGGGTGGTGGTGGTAATGGGTCGAATGCCGAGGAAGGTGGCGGTGCTATTAACACCGAGGCCAATAGTGCGGGTACAACTCCTGCGGGTGGTGGCGAAGCTCCTGCTGCTGCCGCCGACGCAAATGCGGGTAACCCCTTCGCAGCCCCAGCCAACAACGCTCCTCCAATGAACGCAGCCCCGTCTGACTTGGGTGCTGCTTCAGCGCCACCGCCAGCCGATGCCGCAGCTCCAGCCGATGCTGGTACCGCTGCAGCTCCAGTTGATGCTGGTGCCGCTGCTCCTGCCGATACCGGCGCTGCCGCAGCTCCAGCTGATGCCGGTGCCGCTGCCCCTGCAGCGGGCGCTCCCGCGGCTGGTGGCGAAGCTTCAGCGGCTGCCGCACCCAGTGGGCCGACCTCGCTTCCGGAAATGGGTTCAAAAATGGCTTACTACGTGATGCGTGGTGACACCCTCGGAGCCATTGCTCAAAAGATTTATGGTTCGCGCAAGAAGTGGAAAGCTCTTCAGTCTGAAAATGGCCTTGCGGATGCTAACAAGATTTATCCCGGCGATGTGATCTACTTCACGCTCAATGAGTCCTCAAAAGCATTCGCCGAGAAGTACGAAGTTGGAAATCGTCAGGCGCACACGGTCGTCAAGGGCGACACTTTGGCTAGACTTGCTGCTAAGTTTTACGGAACTCAAGGTGCATGGCGCGCTCTCTGGAAAGAGAATCCGCAGGTTCTCAACCCCGACCGTCTCCGCGTAGGTACAGTGTTGAGCTATCGCGCGATGACTAAAGTGGCTCTTAAGGACGAAGAAGAAGACCAAGAGAAAGACGCTTCTGAAGACCAAACTGCTGATAACGAATCAGGCGACGAGAGCGGAGTTGTGATGGCAGAGCCCGCCGAAGGACAATTCACGGCTGCCCTTGAGTGAAGAGAATCCAGAAGGGTGATGGTGATTCAGGGAGTGTGAAGTCAGAATGAGACCCGGCCCCAGTGAGAAGATCTAAAGGAACGAGAAGAGGGGTGCGGAGAAGAGGGGAAGAGTTCAAGGGGTGATGTAGAGGAATATGAATGAAGCCCCCACGCGAACCCGAGAGCTGTGAAGATGAGGGCGGGGGCATGTTTCGAGCGAGAAATTGACCGTTCACATTTTTGAAAGTGAAAGAGACCGAGCTTGTCGAAGACTCGGTTGCTCCTGCAGAAGAGGCCCCAGTCCAGTGGGCCACAATCCGAGACAATCCCAGTTCGAGTGTTGGTGGCAACGAGTGAAGTGACCCCAGCCACGTCCAGTGTGAAAATTGATCAGTCATGACTAAGCACGACTGAACAAAGTTCTTCAATCCTAGACTTTTTTGATCATGGTCATTCGAGATTGTTCCTGCGTTTTCAGCGTGGGTTTTTGGATGATCAGGCAAACAGAGATGAATCTTGCTTAGGCCAACTGACCCCAGAATTTCAGGAGATTTTTGATCAAGCGAGTTTATGCATTGCAAATATGTTTCTGGAGTTCCGATATCGAACCACGCTGCGTTTCTTTCAAACGGCACGTGGATAATTTGTTCGCCTTGTGCGAGTGCGCTGCGGTAAAACAGATCAATGCTCGAGCGTTTTTCCTGACGCGAACGACTGAGAACTGTTTTTGAAATAATTTGATGATTGGAAAAGACACGTGCGGTCCAGCCCTGCCGCTGGGCGGTCAGTGGGTCGGCATCCGCGCCAAAACCACAGACAAGATTCTCTTTCTCGTTCACCCAAGTCACATCTTTGCGCGGCCGGTCGAGGGGAAGGCTGACCATGAGTGTGGTTTGCTTTGCGGACCTGCGTTGCCATGCTGCGAGCATTTGGGTCAGCGGAATGTCGGCCACAATGTCACCCGATACGACGAGTGCGTCGCTTATAACTCCGTTTTCGCTGGCCATGGCATGGACAATGCGAGCGATTCCCCCGCCCGTTTCAAGAATCTCGGGTTCATTCCAAAAGCGAATAACGGACTCGGGCAGAGCGCGAGAGCGACAGGCGGCCTTGAGTTCGGCCTCGAGTTCGTCTGCGAGATAGTGAGTATTGCAGTGAACAACCTCAAGGCCAGCCGCAAGAAGTTGCTCTATGTTGCGCAATGCCGCGGGAACTGGGCCGACGGGTACGGCAGGTTTGGGAATTGCTGATGTGAGCGGGCGCAGCCGTGTGCCCAACCCAGCACACAAAACAATCCCGAGCATTTCTCTGGCCTGCATAAGTTGATCTCCTCACGCCTGATCATATCTTCAAGGTGATGCACGTCCTTGATCAATCCTGACTGATCAAGCCTACGGGACACGTGCTGGACAGCTCAAGACGGGCGTGATTAAAGTTGTGTCAGTGCAATTGCATTTCACTTGCAGCCGAGTACGGGGCTAAAAGACATGTCGGGTTCTCCCTCACATCCCAAACTCGCTGGATATCTCGATGGGGTCGCCCGTTTTTTATCCAGTTTTCGCGCGCGTGAGGGATTGACCCAGAGCGAAATGGCTAACCGTCTGGGGTTGTCCCTCAATCGTTACCGAGAGTACGAGCAAAATACGACCGACAACTCCAAGGGGATCGCCCTCGACCTCTTGCTGCGCATTGCGGACCTCGAAGGGTTGGAGTTGTGGCAATTTCTCGCGCGCGTGGCTGAGGCCGAAATCGGTGGAGCGGGGGAAACGCGTCTCGACCCGTGGCAAGAAAAGCTGCTTTCGCATTTTGCCGAAGTGTCTATCGAAGAGCGCGAACAGTTCCTACAAGTGCTTGAAAACCCTGTACTTCCAGACGATCGTGCGCAGCAAGTGGGGAGTCGACGAACCGATGAGACTCTTGAGCCTCTCATGCCTCGACGCGTGCGCTGGTGGGTCAGGCTGGGAGCGCTGCTCTGCCAGTTGCCCTACGACACGCGACTGCGTTTCGAGCGGCAGGTGCTCGAAGACTACATTGAATGGCGCAAACCCAAAGCAGATGATCCTCAATCCCAGCAGGTTTTTGAGCGTCTGCGTGAGCTTCTCAAATACTACTTCACACACTTCGAACTCATGCGCCGTTGAGCGCAGTTGTTGTTCGCCCACCTTTTGAGCAGAATGTGCTCTAGAGACGTTCAAAATTTTATGGCGGTCAATCTTGCAGGGGCCTTTTGTGCATGTTACAAGTTTGGTCGACCGGCCAATTAATAAATCGGACGTGCGGAGGGACACCAGTGACAAAGACGTTGCCCAAAATGCTAGTCAGCGAGGACGCGCACGCGCAGCTTTATCGCTTCATCAAGCATCATCCGGAACTCATCGAAGTGTTTCACAACGTGATAGCGGATCGCCCGCTGCACACAGGTGTGTTGCTCGCTCACTCGGGAGAACCCGAGATCGTGCAACTCTACATCGAAAATCTCCACGTTCCTCTGCTCCTGCAAAATGAAGCTATTCGGCCATCCAAGTCGCAAAAATGCGGCTACGAGGCTTTGGTGAGTGGCTTAGAATTCATGGGGCACGACTCGTTGTCAGCGGCTCAAGTCGCAGCCGATCGTGCAACTGCTTTGTCCAAGGTTGCCACCGCGAACGACACGTCTGAGAATAGTCTTTATTGCTATTATCATGGTCTTGGTGAAAGCGTGCGCGCCTCCGAGGCGCTGCTGGAAGAGTTGCGTCAGGTCATTTTGAAACATGCTTCGAACCCGGGTGTGGCGGAAGCCGGCGAACAAAACACCGCCTTTGATCTTATTATTTCTGGGAGGATCACGCGTCATGACAAAGCTTAATACAGTGCTTCGCGTTGTGTTGACGGGAATGGTGATTGCTCAAGGCATTCTGTGTTCAGACGCCCATGCCGGAAGTATTGTGATCAACAATCCTCCGCCCAAAAAATTGTCTGCTCAAGATGGCAAAAGAACTCTTGAACTGGAGTTGTCCTGGAGCGACGCTCAGGTGTCTGCAGACCTCAAGATATGGCTGGATCGTCGCTTTGGATCCGATCGCGGAGAGTATCCGTATATGATCGACCAACAGAGCCAAACAGTCACAGTTCTTGTTGATCGTGCTGCTGGTCGATACGAAGTGATACCAATATCTCAGCTTAACGAGTAAGGCTGAGAGAGTCCTGACTTTCTCACTCAAAACGTTTCGCTGACTCCGTAGGCTCGCATTTTAGCCTCGAAGAGTGCCTTCCAGCGACCGTCTTTGACGTCTCTTAAAAACTCGATTGTTGCGGGGAAAGCATCGGCAATTCTCATTCCGGATTGCTTCGCAAAGTCGTCCGCAAGAATTGTTTCGATGGTTGAGGACACATATTTCAGATAACTCGTTTTCTGTTTCTGAGTTGCCAGATACCCGAAACTTCCGAGCGCCTTTATATTGCGTTGCAAGCCCATCAATGATGCTTCGTGGAACAGCGCTTCCGTCCCCATTGGCGGACGGCCTGTGCGTGCGCGAGCTTCGTTGAGTTTTGCTCCATAAAATTTCAAGAGAGATGTGCGTGTGTCAGGCGTAATGCGCGTGTAGCTGTCGCGCAACAAACTGACAACATCATAGGTGTGCGGACCCATGCGCGCATCTTGAAAATCAATCCACTTCACGTGTCCAGCAACAACCATCACGTTGCGCACATGATAATCACGGTGACACAGAACACGCTCCGCTCCATGCAACAGTGTGCAAAGTGACTCAAGTTCCTTGATTAGATTTTGGTCGCGCGGATCACTTTCTGTTAGCGGTAATCCCAGCCAACCCTTCACAAAATGAGCGATGAAGAAATTCATCTCAAACATCAGTTTTTCGAAATCAAAAGCTCTGTCTTGAGCCGGATGGTTGAGTAAGTGCCGGCGTGGATACTGAACCTGAACAAGCAGTTCAAGCGCGTCTTTGTAAAGGTTTATTGTCGGGGCACACTCCGAATTTTTTTCGTCAAGTGTTTGATGACCTAAGAAGTGATTCAAAAATTGATCACCAAAATCTTCGGTCCAAATGCAGGCATTTTGTTCATCCACAAAAAGAACCTGTGGAACCGGAATGCCAATGCCAATCAGCGCAGAATGCATACCCAGCCAGCTGAGCGGGTCGCCTCCATAGCCACCGTCCCACTTGGGAAACTTCATGCAAATTGCACTCAACTCTTCAGTTTCGAGTCGATAAAATTTACGATCACTGGCATCGCCAGCAATCAGCTTGAGTGTTCCGCCAGACGAATTGAGGCCCTGCTCGTGAGCTTTCAATATCGCTTGAAAGTCTATCTGTTTGGACACGTCAGCACTCGCTATTCTTGATTCACCGTTCATCATAAGACAACATCCGTCGAGGGTTGTTCCGATTGTCGAGGCCAACCCGATGCGCTCATTTTCTCCCCATGAGAGATGACTTAATCTTACCCGACTCTTATATAGTGCGCACGGCGTCAATGTTGGGACATCGGAGGAAGAGGCAAAATGCAGACGATAGAGGTAAAAGGTGCATATGAGCACAATTTGCAGTCTGTTGACGTCGATATTCCCAAGAACAAGCTGATTGCCTTCACTGGGGTCAGTGGCTCCGGAAAATCGAGCCTTATTTTTGATACGCTTTACGTTGAGGCATTTCGTCGTTTCGCAGATGCCAGCCACGCACCTGTTCATCTCATGGGACATTCATTTTGGTCCCGAACTGTAAGACCCAAATTCAAATCCATCAAAGGGCTTCCTGCCGCACTCGGTTTGTCTCAACGTCAGGGTGTCGCCGGAAAATTGTCGACCGTTGGAACAATCTCGGGTGTGAGCGATCTTCTGCGCGTCTACTATGCCGCTTTTGGTGATGTGCACTGCCGCAATTGCGATATTCCCTTGCGTGCAACACCCTTCCGCGAACTCATGACTCGGATCGAGAGTTCATTTGCAGGTGAAAAAATCACCGTCACAGCTCCTATTGTTGAAAAGCGAAAAGGCGCATTTGCGCAAGATATCGAAAAATTTCGCCAGCTCGGGTTTTCCAAAATTCGCGTCAACGGCGAGACGTATTCGCTTCAAGATGAAGATCAACGTATTTCTATCGACTCCAAAAAACTCAATACCATTGAAGTTATGATTGATGCTGTGCAGGTGGTTCCCGAGCGCCGCGCACGGCTCGAGCGAGCCGTTGGACAGGCACTTGAATACGGCAAGGGTGTTGTAAAAATTGAACTCAAATCCACTTTTCAAAAATTCAACACCAAATCCGCATGCCCCCAGTGCGGCGAGAGTGCGCCGCGATTGGATCCGCGGTATTTCAGTCATTCTTCGCTGGCCCAGTGTGAAACATGTGGTGGCACGGGAGCACAGGATGAAGATCTTCCAGCGGACCTGTATCCCTGTAAAAAATGTTCGGGCACCCGGCTGAATCCTGCCCGCCCAATAGTCCGTGTCCAGTCGATGTTATTCGAGTCGCTGCACAAGATTCCAGTGAGCGAATTGCTGCATCATCTCAAGATTTCATTCTCGTCAGATGCCGGTTCGGAACGCGCACGTGTGCAGGTGCTTTCGGAAGCACTCCGACTTGTTGAAACTATGTGTCAGCTGGGTTTGGGACACCTAACTCTCAACCGCGAGGGTGGTAGTTTGTCGCCCGGCGATTTGCAGCGCTTGCGATTGGCTTCGATGATTTCGAATCAATTGCGTGGAGCTCTCTACATCATGGATGAACCGTGTCAGGGGCTGACAAGTGCCGAGGTGACTCAGCTTGTGAAGGTTTTGCGCGGTCTTGTGAACAATGGTTCATCAGTTCTTGTCGTTGAACATCACCCACAATTCCTCAGATATTGCGATGAAGTTTTTCTGATGGGTCCCGGAGCCGGGCGACTCGGCGGCAAAGTCGTGTCACAGTTCAGGGGTGAAAATGAAATCGCCGAAATGCTGCTGGCAAAAGAAAAAGCCCTCTTTGAATCTGCTGCTGCAATTGAGTCGTCGGGCTTTCTCCGCTCACCCGCGTTCCGGCTTAGACGTGGCAAAAGCGCCGACGAAAAGCAGCCTGAAAAGGAAAGTGCCGCACTGATTTTGGAAAATATCAGTGTTCGGACAGCGAACAAAAAATCAATTCGATTGCCGCAGTCTAGCCTGACATTAATTCGCGGGGAGGCCGGACATGGCAAGGGTTCGTTCATTGAATTATGTGTCTGGCCCGCTCTAGAAAAGTTAATTGAATCTGAAAACCCTAAAGCAGCTGAGCTCGAATTTTGTCGTTTGCGCCCTGAAGGACCACTGGTCGTTAATTCACTCCATGATGTTCGCCCCGGAAGCCTCGTGCGTACATCTCGGCGCACGGTCGCAGCTGCCCTCGATGTTCTTGTGCCCATGCGGGAGATTTTTGCCCAGCTTCCCCAGTCGCAAGTCATGGGTCTGACCGCATCGCATTTCTCGTGGAATTCAAAGGCCGGCCGCTGCCCTTCGTGCGAGGGGCGCGGATATCTCGAAATTCCTCAGCGTTTTGGTCCGCCTGTTGAAGTGAGCTGCGAGGAGTGTTTGGGCACGAAGCTCGCCCAACGCAGCCTTGTTCCCCGCTTTAAAGGGCTAAATCTTGCCGAAATTATGAATTTAACGCTTGAAGATGCACGTAATTTCTTTGCCCACGTGAGATTGATTGAAAGTCGTTTGGCCGCGGCTCTCGAATTTGGTCTGGGCTACGTGACTTTGGGGCAGGGTATGGATTCGTTGAGTGGCGGTGAACTTCAGCGCCTCACCCTGACACTGGAGTTACGTCGTGCCCAATTGGAGGGAGCATGGTTTCTGCTTCTTCACCCAGGCACAGGTTTGCACACTCCCGACATTGCGACGCTAGGCCGTTTGCTGCGCATGATGGTTTCCCGTGGTGCAAGCTTTGTCGTTCTTGAGAACCGTGAAGAGTTTCTTCGCTTTGCAGATCAGGTTGTTGAGTTCTAACGGGACACTTTTGCCTGCTCGGAATTTCATCCCGGAAATTTCCTTTGACGTGTGCCCGCTCAGTGAAGTTTTGTTCCTCACCGATACCCCTCCCGGTTGCTAACCTCAAGACAGCCGGAAGGAGTTGTGAACATGGGTGAACGCCGCGGGAATAGATTTTATCCTCACGCAAATCTGAGCGCTTCGGGGACATTTAACCCCGAAATCGAACCACTTCTTGCCAAAGTTGAACGCGGTCTGGACCGTGGTCATCTGAGCGCATCAGAAGTGAAATCGGCTTTGCGTTGCTGCGAACTTCTTTCATGGAAGGGCGCGTGGGACAAGGTGGAAGATCTGAGCTCGCGCGTCATTGCGACTGGTTGCGGCTTCCGTGCGACATTCCGACTCTATCGATTCTGGATTGAAGCACTGCGTTCCGAACACAACTTCGTTGGCATGAAAAGTTTGGCTCGACATCTGTTGAGTTTGCGCCACTCTTCAAAAGCGTTTTTGCCTCTGTGCGTTCTTGCGTTGTCCTACTGCGGTGAGCGTCGTTTCAGTGCAAAAATCATTCGGTCGCTCAACAAATCCGAGCAACGCCGGAGTATTCTCCACGTTGAAGCTGTTGCTGTTTTCAATGCGGAATCACCACAAAGAATTCGGCGTGAGAAGGGTTTACAGTATCTGCAGGCCCTGAACGTAAAGAACACCGAAAATTATTTTCTCGCGCGCAATTATCTCATCTACGCACTTGAAAACGATTATCTCGAGGAAGCCTCGCGCGCTTTCGAGCTCATCCACGAGCGCTTTCCACGTTGTCCTGAACCCTTTTGGGGTGCAGCACGGCTTGCTGTAGCTCAAGGTCATTGGTCAGAAGCTGTGCGAGTTTTACAAGAGCTTGTTGCTGACAACCCAGAGAACACAGATGCCCTTATTGCGTTAGCGAGCTGCATGGAAAAGACAGGCGACTTACTCGCTGCTCGCGATATTCTCGTCTCGTCAAAAGAACTTTTTGACAGAAACGATTACGACTACAGTGCTACGCTCGGGGCACTCTGCAAGCGTCTTTTTGAACGCTATCATATGGAACAACACCGCGACGAAGCTATACAGTCCATCTCCTCAGCTATTGTTGCTGCGGAAAAGTTAGGCCTCTCAGAAGCTTCGTTGCGATTGGCACTGAGCGAATTGGGAACGGCTTCAAATGCGTCATTTGTTGTGCGTCAACCCAACCGCGTAAATCAGACGGTCGACACTGATAAAGCATCTTCGCCGCGTGCGTGGATTCTTTCGGTTGAAGATCATGATGTTGGAAACTTTAGAAAGCATCCGAGTCTGCTGATGCGCAGTCCAGATGCTGTACACAAGGGTGATCTTGTCCTTGTTGCACGCCGCTTTGGGAGTGACGACTGGAGAACAGGACAACAGCAAATCGTTGGTGTCATGTGTACCTTGAGCGATGTGACACCCGACGCTCGATATGGATTCGCTGTTTGCGTTGGACGCTATCAGGAGCTCGAAACGCCCTTAGATCTACAGTTGGGAAACGAAACGACAGCATTGCTTGACTTCTTTGGATGCGAGAATTTCTCTGCGCAGTCACCTGTATTCTTTCTAGATACTGATCCTGAAACGAGCGAGGGGGTTGTTCGTGCGGTCGAGCGGTCCCTCAGACTCGTTCAGCCGCTCGAGGCTTTGCAAAATGCTGTGTGACGTTCTTCTGAAATTCAGAAAAATCGTTCACGTGAGCCTCAGCGTTCTGCTGATGTGCTCGATAATGGTCGCGCCTTCAGCGTACGCAAAAAATGAAAATGTGCCATCAGGCACTTTTGAGTACGCAGAGGCCGGACAAGAGTTTTCAATTCAGGTTCCTCCGAACTGGGTCACAGAAGTGGGCACGCAAGGATTTGCGGTCACTCTTCGACCGTCTTCGAAAGCTTCCGGGCGGTTTGATTGCTGACCCAAGTTTGACTGTTGCTGTGGTCAAAAAACCAGTTGTGATTTCAAAGGAATCTCTCGAGGCTCTTGCCAAAGAGATCGAGGAAAACTTTCTTCGGTTTAACGGCCGAGACACCAACTTTAAGATCTTTCAAAAAAATATCCTGACTGATTTACCGAATGGGCGTAAGGCTTTGCTCTACTACGTGTCGTTTACCACCGATGGGAATGAGGCAGGGCAGGCGATTTTGGTGACTGGTACGGACAAAGTTCGCTACCGAGTGACGCTCTCGGATCATCGTATTAACTTTGATCGTAATCTGGAGCTCTACTATCCCTACATGGTGTCCCTCGATTTCAAGGGAACGCAAAAGATCGGTTCCTCGAGTCTTTTTCTTGATGGGACTAATTTTGTTCAGTGGGCGGTGCTTGTCGTGCTCTCGGGAGTTGTCATCGGCCTCATCGCTCGATTTCGTCGCCGTTCGGACAATCTTGACGACAACGCAGAGGCTTCCATTTCAAGCGTTCGTCCGAGCTCGACGTCGCAAATCCCTTCATCCGTCGCGCCACAAAGTCAGACACCACTTTCACGCGTCAGTGGCATGGATTTTGGTCATCAAGAGCGCAGTGCACATCCGCAAACGGCGTCGCGAGACGCTGCGGAGGAATCTGCCTTTCCACAGTCGATGATTGGGGTGGCCAATAATCAGGGTGACGGTGCTGCCTTGAGCGAATCATCGGATGTTGTCTTCACTGAGAAAGACCTTTCTGCGCCGCCACAGAGTATTCCGTTGAGTCAGGTGGTTGATGAAACTTCGGCACCACCAGAGATGAAAAAACGGTGGCAGATTTTTCCAAATAGCAAAAAATAAAAATATCTCAGTTAGAAATTAACGAACGAAGCGGATTTCTCGTCTGTTAACTTTGACCTTCGTTCGTTCGGTACGCAGATATTCGTCAAGACGTTCGCGGAATTTAATATCTAACAACTTTGCCTCAAATTGCGGACGCAGTCGCTCGTATTCTTTTTGGTCACCGAGTTCCATACCCAAGAATTCGAAAAAGAAAACCGACATTCCCAATTCGATAGGTCCAACAACAAGAGGGGGATTTTTTCCTTTAATACGCTGACGCAATTTTTCAGGCAGTTCATTCAGCGGCCGCGGAGGAAGTTCTCCTTTATTTTTAAGAACATCTTTGGCCTCGGAATAAATTTGAACAAGCTCAACAAAAGGCCTGCCTGCGTCCAAGTCGCGTCTGATGGCTTCAATGTTTTTCTTTTTCGACTGAAGCTCATCGCTCGATAAGCCAGATGGGATCTCAATCATCAGGCTGCGCAGACGCACGAGTTGGGATTTTTCGCGGTCGGCTGTTTGCTGCATATAAAAACCTCGGACTTGATCCTCGGTGACGCTGACCAGTGGTCGTATGACGCGTCCAATGAAGCGTTGTGTTTCAACTTGCTTTCGGAATTCCTCACGATGCGAATCGGGAGTCTCTCCTTCGGATTTTAGCAGCTCCTGAAATTTATCTTCCGAGATGTTTTGTTGCTGCAGAAAGCCTCTGAGCTCTGCATCGAGCTCATCTTCACTCAAGTTAAGGCCGAGCTCACGTGTGCGGATAGAAAGAATTTTCTGGTTGATAAGTTGTTCGAGAATGATGTCTGCATCGACGGACGTCAGATTTCCACCCACAAGGCGACCTTGTGCTGTGAGCTTCGTTTGCCTTTGGCTGGCAAGATAGATTGCGCGCTGCAGTTCACTGAGAAGAAGCGGTTCATCGGCAATTGTGACGATGACTGCGTCGAGAGTATTTGCATTTAAACCGGCGCTTTCGGTTTTGACCGGAGATGATGGGGCTTGTGTGTTTTGTTGAGCGTAGCCATACGCGGAAATTAACAGGACCATCTGGCAGGTGAGGGGTATGACCTTATTTTTGAGCCTGCGGAAGAAGCACGTTGGAGTCGTTGACATAAGTATTCCCCGTCGGTCCGAACACACGTGTCGGACAGGTTCATCTGTATAGCCCAATCAATTCGGGGGAGTTTATTCTGATGCGTGGGGGTTGTACAGCGGTGCGAGGGTTTCGAAGTCGACCCACTCTCCTTCGCCGCGCCGCCTGCTAAACCAGTGAGCGAAGAGTTCAAGGTCACCACAAATGTCCTCGTTAAACTCGAGGCAATCTCCATCACGATTCAGCTCGTTATGGTAGGGGAGCATGAGTCGCGTGAAGAAGCGACGCGATCGGAGTTTGTCAGACTCTTCAACTGGAAGTCTGAGTTGTTGACGGATACGTCCGCGCACAACGACTGCCACATCGAGTTCTTTTGTGTCCGTGTTCGTCAAAACAGCAAGACCCGTTTTGGGATACGCAGACGTCGGAAGTGCATAGCCTTCCGTTCGGAAAGCCTTCAGCAAATCAATTGTTTGGCTGAGCTGCCGCCGTTTGATTGGATTAAAAATATTTTTAACCGCGTTCTTGGTTTTCGCGACCCGCTGAATTTCTGCGTCGAAATTTCCAAGCAGCACCTGAATAAAGTGTGTCACCATTTCCAGTCGATCTTCAATCGGCAGGCTGACATCATGGAAGGGCCAAATGACGAGCAGTTCTTCCATTTTGCGGCGAGTGAGCTTGGGTTGCTCGAACGGACCAAAGTACCATCCCGTTCCCGACACAAGATGTCCCATGTGGACTGCGGAGCGCTTGCTGTCTGCAAAGCGGTTGAGTTTGTACTTTGGATTTTTGACCGCGTTTACCAATCTGCGCGTTTTACGGATCGGCACCTTGAGTTGTTCGCGACCGGCGTTCTGCAGATGCGCGTAAACGTATTGGTTGCGTTCTTGCTCGGTGAGCCCTTGTTTCTGTGCCGCTGCATCTTCTGGATGATCAGCGTCTTCAGAACCATCGCCGAGCAAGAATCCCTCACCAATGACGCGGTGATCGCGGCTTGGAAGGGTAAATGGCAGGGCAGATGGGTTCTCTTCCCAGAATTCGAGCAAGTCGTTGGGTAACAAAATTTGAACAGTGTCTTCGCCGCGGCCCTCAAATTTGCGTGGGTCGACTGACAATTCAAGTTTCTTCAGCTCTCGCTTTTCCTGCTGAAGCGCGGCCAGAAAATGCGCTGTCCGCTCGAATTTAAAATCGGTCACATCAACAAGAAGACGATTGAAATCTCGTTCGTCACTGAGTTCGGTCACGTTCATCAGCGATTTGCGCACGTTGGCCGTCGCGGACATGTAGGTGACTTCACGAGACGAATTAAAAAGATAAAGCAGGCCAGGTGTCGACGGTGCTTTGTCGACGTGGTGCGACAATAACCCGGGGCCCAAACGATTGAGAGTTTGGTTGTCGGCCTGAATCTTCAAAAGATCTTCAAAAGATTTGAAGCCATTACGTTCACAAACTTTCTGAATCTCCCAGAATACATCGCGCGTCATCTCAGCATCGGCCATGGCACGGTGTGCATTGCCAACCGGAAGGCTAAAATAATTAGCTACGCCGGACAGGCTTTTTACGGGAATGTTGGGGAGAAAATTTGAAACGAGCAGATGAGTGCAAACGTAAAAATTGGAAAGCTCTTTGGCTCTAATTTTTCGTGCATAATGTGCGATGAATGAAAAATCATTCAAAACACCATGTGAAACAAGAACGCTGTCGCCAATGAATTCCAGAAGATCGTCGATCACATCTTCGATAACTGGAGCATCGCGAACCATGCTTTGGTCGATTCCCGTAATTTCGCGCACAGGACGTGGAATATGTCGTCGTGGATTTACGAGAGTCTGGTAGCGGGCGATTTCCTTGCCATCGCGCTCACGTATTGCGGCGATTTCAATCACCTCACTATTTGAGGGATTGCCGCCCGTGGTCTCTAAATCAAAAAAAACAAAATCAAGTTGCTTGGGTGTCTTGCTGATCCATGCAGGCCGCTGACTCAATGCAACGGGAAACCTGTGCGACGGTTTGACTTGCGCACGTTGTGTGCTGTCGCGTTTGCGCATGTCATCGTTCTGTTTATTTCTTGGGTGATCGTGTTCGAGCGTCAAAACTGCAGGTTCCTCTGGGTGCCATGGGCGCACATTTTGGACTTCCCACAATCTTTAAACGGGGTCAACCGCTGATTTTTCTCCGTTTACTCAGGAGCGTACGTCTCAGTGGAGTGCCTCCTCCGACGACCATTGGAAGCTGGTCCTCGGCTGTCAGGACCTTGAGTTCGAGGGATTCTCCCTCTTTGCAGAGAAAAGTAGATGGAAAGAAATTCAAAGCTTCGGGTAAAAGTTTACTTTTGAGCTGTTGGTCGGTCGCATCGGGATCGTGGTGGAACAAGCCAAACGCGCGCACTTCGGCCATTGCAGCTATTTCGGCCCCTCGGCGTGCTGTCGAGTGGCCCCAGCCTGCTCGACCGTTCTGGTAGACTTCGTCGGTATATGTTGTGTCAAAAAGGAAAAGATCTGTGTTCCGCGAAAATGCGGCGAGCGACAGGTCGGAGTCCGTCCCATGTTCGTGGTCGGTCGCGTAAACCATGCTGACGCGTAAGTCGTGGTCCCACACCCGATAGGCGATGGCCTGCTGGGGGTGGAAAAGGTCGTGAGCAATGACAACCAGTGAACCGATTTCAAATGGCGAGCCAGTTACAACCGTATGATAATAAAGGTTATTTCTAGATGGGAGATGTCTGAATTCCACCGGGAAGAATGGAAAAGAGAAAATTTTCTCAATGATTGTGTGAAGTTCCAGACCGCCTTTGGCTTGACCGTAAAAATGAATGTCGACGTCTGTTCGAAATAGGGGCGCAAATCGAGTCAGACCAATAATGTGGTCGTAGTGAAAATGACTCAAAAGAATATGAAACGTTTTGCGGCCTTGGGCTAAAGATTGGTCGCCATATTGAACGATTCCCGTGCCGGCGTCCAGAACTATAGATGTTGCCTCGGACTGCCGAGCGGCCGCGGCACAGACTTCAACGCACGATGTGTTTCCGCCAAATTCCGTGAACTCTCCGCCCGCTGCAGGCAGAGTTCCGCGGACACCCCAAAAGGTCACCTTGAGAGCACTGTCGTTCGACAGGCTTTCGGATTCCCTTTGTTTCAGCAGATTCCGTGACATTCCCTTTGGCACGCACGACCTCACTTCATAGTGGCTATGGTATCGGACATCCTTCGCCAGACTTGTGTCCTTTTTCGAGCCGGGGGAGACAAAAACCTGTTGCCATGTCGGATTTTTGGCGGATATGACACCTACAGGCCGGGCCCGCCGGTCCCCACCCGAGGCATCGGCACAACTGACTACTGACGGATGGCGTAAAACCATGACAATCAATGACTTTCAGAATCAGAACACATCGGTCACCGACACTGCACAGGTTGGAGCGTCTGGCGCTTCGGTCACCGAGCGGCTCGAGCGCGAGTTGCTTGCGCTAGATGCGCTAGGATTTAAGTCTCAACCCTGGAAGTCAGACTCCGAAACGGCGTCTGCCATCGCTGCTTCGACAATCGATATCGATTGGCTTGTTGCTCAGCGCGAGCTTCCTTACCTCGTTCAAACTCTGCCGCCGCACCTGCTTTATCGCAGCCTTATGAATCATGGAATTGAAGATTCCCTTGAGGTTCTCGAATGGGTTCGGGGCGAAGCGTTGGTCCGGGTCCTCGACTATGATTTGTGGGTCACTGCGCAGTCGGGTGGAAATGTTCTCGCTGAATCCGAGCAGCCTTCAGGCGAACGTTTCATTCAATGGATTAGATTGTGGAATGAAGTCTCTCCAGAATTTGCGGCTCAACGTGTTGTTGAGTTTGATGAAGGTCTAATCATTGGATGCATGACCGCCGCATGCGAAATTATTCCTGTCGGCCTGCATCGCAGTCAGGAAGAATTATCTGATGATTATTGGGTAACGCCGGACAACCGATTTGGGTTGAAGATGAAAACGATGGATGAAGGAGATTTTGAAGTCTTTCATCAGTTCGTTCATTCACTCTACAAGCAAGATATTCGTTTAGCACAAACGATCTTGGCCCATTCAGCCATGCTTGTGCGCGAGGAGTCTGTCGAAGAGGCACGTCGATGGCGAGCTGCGCGCCTGGAAGAGCAAGGATTCCTCTCGGCCGACGAAGCGCGTCATTTGCTAAATCCAAAATCCAACAAACAATTAAATGATGTCATTCGAACTGCTGTAAAAACTGAACCACTGCGTTATTCTGCGCGACTCTCGGAGTTTGCGTCTGAATCTGCCGTCCCGTTACGCTCCGATGCAGATGAAGAGCTGCGCGAACGGCTTGTTGAGTTTATTCAAAAGCGTGACGTCGATGAGCTGGCCGCCGAAATTGAAAAGACTCTGGGCACGGGCGAGATTGTGCGACTTATCGGTACATCAGCACCGCAATCCGAAATGCTCGTTCAAGATGAAGACGTCATCGATGCGTTTGTCGACAAAGTAACAAAGCAAACCGCTCAAATTTTATTGAGCCTTGAAGCTCAAAAAATGCGTGACTTCCGTGCTGCAGTTCAAAGGTCGAACGATGTTTTTCTGTTCGATGCAACGATGGCCTGGTTGTCTGAGCATCAACTTGAAAAAATCGTGGATTACAAGACACGCATTGCCAGAACAACGAATGCAGTCGCGGCAGCTTTGGGTGTTTCAAATGAACCATCAGAGCTTTCGAGAGTGTTGGTTGCTGTGCATGGGTGCTTGAACGTAGGACTTGAGCGTTTAACTCGGGATCCCGACCGATTTTTGCTTGGTGAAGAACTTGGCACAGTTAATGCTCAATTCGCATTGCCAGAGATTGCAAAATCTTCGGCCATACTGACGGCTGTGGGTCCAGAAGCGGTCTTTCAAGTGGGTTGGCAGACTCTTCAAGAGCTAGCTTCAGACGCTTTGCAAATGCTTGTGTATACAGTTGATAATAACGATAAACTTAAGTCAAAAATCGGCTCTGATTACGTCGTTCAATTGAGTGATGGTCAGGCGGTTCGGTTGTCGGTTTTGCAACTCCATAGCCGTGGTCGTTACCTTGAGGTCAGAAAGTGGCTTTCCGATCTTGAGCCTTTTTTTGATATCTCCGTGCATCATATTTTGAAATCTACACTTAATCGTTTACCCGTTTTTCCGATCTTAATGTCAGAAGGGAATTCTGGGACCCGCGGAACAACCGCCGTGAAACCCTACGAACGGCTTGAAGAAGTCGAAAAAGTTAGGGTTTTTGTGGGCCGACTGCCGCAAATGGTGAGTATTACGGGTCAGGGGGAGTGAATGCTGAAGCTTGCGTATAAAAATCCAGAGACTCTCACACCCGTTTGGGGTGAGGACGAGGTCCAAAAAATAATTTCCTTGTTGAACATCAAGTACCGCTCGATGCTCGACAATGAGCGTTTCATTATTGAGTCTGGATATGATGCGCATCAGGTTCAGATCAAGGTGACGCTTGAACGAACAGATCGTTCGGTTTTTTATCCTATTGAACTTTTGCATGTGCGTGAATCGTCCGAAGGCCATGGTCAGGCACAACCCTCGGCCGACGAACTCGCCTCTTTGATGCTCGACTATATCGATGTCTACTGGCAGGAATATCTGTCCGATGGGCGCGATGTTTTTGTTCCACTGTCCTGGGACAAGCATACGTGTGAAGGCGTAGAATTTTATCTTCGCGGTTTCATCCGCAACCGTTCACTTGAGCAGCAGGCAGACGAGCTTTTCCGTAAACATGGTCATGGTGAGCACGATATCGAGCCTATCTCTGACGACCTCTAAGTTACACTGAAGCAGGATGAGTATGTCTTCACATCGCAAGAGAATTCTTGTTGCCATGTCGGGTGGGGTCGACAGCAGTGTTGCTGCCGCGCTGCTCAAAGAGCAGGGTCATGAAGTGATAGGCGTGACTATGCAGTTGTGGGACTACTCGAAAAATGAAACCAGCTGTGATCCAAATTCCAAATTTGACACATGTTGCAGCCATGACGATGTTGCCGACGCTCGGGAAGTTGCGCAAAAAATTGGAATTCCCTTTTATGTGATGGATTATCAGGACGATTTTAAAACAAACGTCGTTGATTATTTTACTTCTGAATACTTGCGCGGACGCACCCCGAACCCGTGCGTGGCGTGCAATACATTTTTGAAATTCGATCACCTGCTCGAACGGGCAGTGCGTTTGGGTTGTGATGCAGTCGCGACCGGACATTATGCGCGAATCGAATTTTCGTCTGAGACAAAGACTTACAAGTTGCTCAAAGGCGTCGATGCTCAAAAAGATCAAAGTTATTTTCTATATTCCATGACTCAAGAGCGACTCTCCAAAATTCTTTTTCCATTGGGTGGAATGACCAAGACCGAGGTGAGGCAACATGCCGAGAGATTCGGTCTGGTGAATGCCCGCAAAAAAGAAAGCATGGAGATCTGTTTTATTCCGAACAACGATTATGCTGCATTTATCGAGAAGAATGCAGATCCTTCAAAAATCATTACAGGCGAAATTCTTCACGAGAATGGCAATGCACTCGGCCGACATGACGGTATTCACAAGTTTACCGTAGGACAACGCAAGGGCATTGGAATTGTATCCGAGGTGCCACTTTACGTTACACGTATCGATCCCGAAACCGGGCGCGTGTACGTCGGCGGTGAGGAATTTCTTTTGCGCAGCGGATTTGATTTCGAAAAATTTCACTTGATTCGTGATGTTGATTTGGCGGAGCCTTTTGAAGTTAAAATTCGATATCGTTCTCAGGCTGCGCTTGGGCGCGTCGCAAATTCATCCGATTCTTCTCAGACTCAATTCGCATTTGAATCGCCGCAGCGTTCCGTAACCCCAGGCCAAATCGCCGTGCTCTATCGCGGTGATGAAGTTCTCGGAGGTGGTTTCATCGGTCGGGTTGGAGTTTCATGAGCTTCCAAAGGAATGCAGAGGCCATTGCGCAATGGGCTGACTCGCTCGACGAAGTTCGGTTGCGCCGTCATTTTCCTGATCTCAATTCAAGAATTCAGGCGCTTGGCAAGCTTCAGGGTCATACTTATTCAAAGACACGTCTCGCTGCTGCGGCATTGATTCACCGCAGTGCTTTAGTCTACTGGCCGGCACCGGCTGAGCGTGCTGGAATTTTTAGTAATGAGCGTTTGGAATTTCTTGGCGATTCTTTTGTAAATTACTTTGTGGCTTGCGAGGCTATGTCGGCATACCCAAAGTTGGCCGAGGGAGAACTTTCTAAGCTCAGAGCTGCGATTGTTGGAACTGAAAATCTGGCTGAAAA
>CAYWSV010000038.1:0-14277 GCA_964460155.1 uncultured Oligoflexia bacterium
GGTCACGGGTGGCAAAAAATACGTGCTTGACCCGGTTGCCGGAGCCGAGCTGTTGCGTTCTCTGGGGCTTCTGAATGCCGATGCCAGTATGCCTGCCGATGCTGTTCGCAAGTATGCTCAGATAAATCACATGATTGCATTAATCGAGCCGACGGTTTTGGCTCTATGTGCGCGCTTTTCAACGGTCAGAATCCTCGATTGCGGTTGCGGAAATTCGTATCTCACCCTTCTTTTGGCGTGGTGTTTTCGGGAAGTCTGGAAGAAGCAGGCGCAGATTGTTGGTATCGATACGCGTGCAGACGTCATCGCCAAATCTAACAAGCGTGCACAGGATTTGGGCCTGCAGGACACTGTGACGTTCGAGACGATCAGTGTTGCAGACTTCCAACGTAGGCGTGATGCAATCGAATCGGAAGACGAACGCAAGGCCTCTAGATCTCATTTCATCGTGGCGTTGCATGCGTGTGACACAGCAACAGATGATGCATTGGCTTTAGCGTTTGCCGAGCGGGCCGACGCATTTGCTGTTGCCCCCTGTTGTCAGGCTGAACTTGCCGGCGTCTGGCGGCAGAAGTCGGCAGAGAACTTTAAAAACGCATTCTCAGTTCTCATCAATTCGCCGGAATTGCGCCGCGACTCATGCAGCACCTTTACAGATGCACTGAGGGTTTTGCTTGCCCGTGGTGCAGGGTATGAAGTTACGACGACTGAATTCGTTCCGTCTGCCCACACACCCAAGAATCGATTGATCACAGGTGTGCGGCGAGGAAATTATCTAGAATCAGCACTCGATGAGTATGCGGAACTGAGACAAGCTCTTGGGGCAGGTATCGCGTTAGAAAAGCGGCTACCGCCCGAGCCGGCTGTTAGGTTAGATCAGAAAATCTTGCGATAAATGTGGCAATATGGCGTTTTGGCCTGATGGAAGTAATACTTCTGGTGATAATCTTCGGCTGGCCAGAAGTGAGCGTGGGCACGCAATTGTGTCGCCACCTTGAAGCCCTTAGTAGTTAATTGGTTCATGATTTTTTCGGCTGTCGCTCGCTCTTCTTCGTTGTTAAGAAAAATGGCAGACAGATATTGAGGACCAATGTCGGGTCCTTGTCCGTTAGTCTGGGTAAAATCGTGTGTCTCAAAGAATAACTTGCACAAGCTTTCAAAGCTGATTTGAGTTGGATTGTAAGTCACTTCGCAGCATTCGAGATGTCCAGTGGTGCCTGCACAAACTTGCTTGTAACTTGGATTTTCAATGTGACCGCCGGCAAAGCCAACTTGAGTAGAAAGAACTCCCTCGGCTTTGGCAAAGTGATACTCCGTGCCCCAGAAACATCCGGACGCAAAGAGTGCGACGGCTTTGGGTTGCTCGTTTGCGGCTTTGAAGACCATGCTAATAGAGTTCACGCAGTGACGAATATTTTTTGCGGTGAATCTTTCACCCGAAAAAACGTGTCCTAGATGTCCATCGCAGCGAGCACACACAATTTCGATGCGGCGACCGTCAGCATCGGGAACACGACGCACTGCTCCGTGAATCTCGTCATCAAAGCTTGGCCATCCGCAATGCGAAGGAAATTTATCCTGAGATCGGTAAAGTGCCGCATCACATTTTTTACAATGATACGTTCCTTCGGAGATGGTGTTGCAATATTCACCAGTAAAGGGTTTTTCGGTTCCCTTTTGCTCAATGACGTACTTTTCAAATGTGGTGAGTTCGCGTGTGTTCGGAGTTTTGTTCATGACGCTCGCTGCTGCTCCTCGCTGTTCTCAGCCGGAACGACCACTTCATAAATTGTCACAAGTGCATTCCGGCCTTTGACTCTGACGGAATCGAGCATTCGTGTGTTGAATTCCTTCGATTCCGAAGGAGACATATGCTGCAAAACATCCTCGCTGACAATGATTTGGGTTGAATATTGCTTTGTCAGCGATTCTAAACGTGAGGCTAGATTCACTGCATCCGACATCACCGTTCCCGACAGACGCTCTGCATAACCGACAATACCTAGAACCATTTGGCCGTGGTGAATACCAACGCCCACACGGATTTCCTGATTCACCAAGCCAAGCCATTTGTCGTTGAAGGCCCTGAGTGCAATTTGCATGTCAACGGCGCAACGGGCTGCGTGGACCGGAGCCTGTGGAAACAGGGCCATAATCGCATCGCCGATGTATTTATCGATAAACCCACCATGATGGCGAATAATGGGCCCGATTTGCGTAAGAAAGCTGTTGATAAATTCAAAGTTTTGAGCCGGCGTCATGCCCTCGGAAATTTGCGTGAAATTGCGGATGTCCGCAAACAGAACACTCATTTGAGCTTCAACATGGTCACCCAGATTGAAATCGACCAAACTCTCCTTGCTGAGCAGGCTGAGGAAGTCTCGTGGCACAAAACGCATCGAGGCTTGGTGCATTTTCTCGAGACTTGTTGAAGCTTCTTGAGTCTCCATATGGTTTGCCAAAGCACTCGCGATTGTGGATAAAAAGTGCTCTTCTTCCTCGGTAAGATGTTCTTGTTTAACTCTGTCGAAGCGCAGCACTCCTCTATATGTTTGGCTTCCATGCAGTGGAATGTGCAGGCTTCCGTGCGAGAGAGCAATATGATTCTGGAATTGTTCGGTGTTCCAGCGATTTTTTTCGACAAATTCGAAAGGGGAATCTGTGGCGGCAGGAAAAGCTTCGCGCATCGCACGCACGGCAATCGTCACTGACTCGTAGGGCGTAATTGCTCTTTGCATCTGCAGAACACCTGTAAACAGCGCCTCCAAACGCTCCTTCATATTACGGCCGTATGACAGCGATGTTCTGGTTTTAATTCCAAGGAAAAATGCTGTCAATGCGGTTTGACTGGGGAGAAAGAACAGGTCTTCCCATTTGAGTATTTTCTCAGAGGGAGTCATGATTTCTTTGAGGTTTGATGAGCCGAAGATCATCAGTGGCAGAAAAACACAAATCAACCTTGAAAAGTAGGCGATTGAGCCAAAATCATCGGTGGCATTCTGGTAGCCAGAATGTGCAATATGGCCATATCGAATGGCTCGCACCTGACGCACATAAAAACCTGTAATCAAGGCCAAGCAGCCCAATCCACCTCCAATGGCATCGCGCCATAAGTGGGATTTTATAAGAAACGTCTGAGGTGATTGTTTACTTGCTACCGATGCTGCCAAAAATATAAAAGAGCACATAATTGATAAAGAAACAGTTGCAACAGTCGACCATGATTCACCCGAAGAAGTGCAATAGGCATATCTAACGAGCATGGTTAGAATGATGCCCTCTGAAATGATAGCCACTGTTCTGAGGGCTGCCATTCCGGAGGGTGGCACAAGGTTTGTTTGTTGAAGAAACACAATGCAGCCAGCATATAGAACCAGCCATAATGCATAATCGGAAAGTGTATTTAGAATTTTTTGACCTTTAAAAACGAATCGAAATGCAATCACGAAAATAGGCATCAGCAAAGAAATCAGATTCCATAAGACCACTGCTGAAAGAGTCAGCTGATCGAGCGAAAAAATTTCATGGACATATTGATTTTCAGTTAAAATTAATGGCCACCGAGAGGGACCAATGTCAGTGTTTTTGCCCATTGCAATGAAATATTCGAGCTTGTTCTTGGCAGGCAGATCTTCCATGGGTGAAAATCTGCTTTGTGTAAAACAGGACATTTTTTCCGGTTCAGCAATCGGATCAAAATCAGCTGACTCGCCACCGGCGAATTTTGGTTCACACTCTAAAGAACCCAGCGTGACGAGATGTGCCTGCGAGGGCCATTCGCCGTTGTTTTTTGAGACTCTGTCCTTGAGCCACTGACTTTCTGTGTCTGAAAGTTGTTTGTTGAAAACAAGGAGAGTCGGATTATCGGGGTGAGCGATCAGCTTGAGTCTGATGTCTGCAGACAAAGGAAATCGAACGGCATGTGTATTTTTTGATTCACCCGGGGACAGTTCCAGAGCTACAGGTTTGCAATCACTGAGCTCTGCACGGAATGTTGGACAACTGTAGGCCTGCATGGTCCAATCAGGAATTTTTAGAGCTTTTCCTGCTGCCACGAGACGGTTTAATCGCGCATCGGCATCAAAGTATTTCGACACCAGATTTAATGCGCCACCCAAGCTGAGAATAAGCAACAGCCAAACCACGCCTTGACCCATCCGTGAACCTTTGTTTGTTCCGGATTTCATATGCTCGGGCGCTATGGATGTTGCATGGTTGTCCATGAGGACCAACAACTCCGTTTGCTTGAATTAGGGCAAAAAAGCCCAATCATCCAAACGGAGTTATCGGCAATCTGCACCTTTTGAGGACTGCACCTGTTGCCCACCAGTGCTGGGAATGACTGCCAAACCACCCGAAACGGGAATATCGTTGACCGCACTCAACATGGACACGGGCCACAGACCAAAAGAGAGGACGGTTGTGCCACTGTCGCCTGCAGACAAATAGTAGCGTGCAGATTCTGCCGAGAAATTTGTCTCGGGGAATGTCACCCCTCCGCGTTTGGCTTTTTCAGCCTCAGGAATCCACGAAGGAACCTTTGTTAAGAAGTTCATGTGGGCACGCACGAGCTGGATGTCTGCAGCGAGTTGGTTCATATCTTTTTGGCGAAGATCCGAGGTCAGTTCATCGCACAATTGTTGAGCCCTTTCGGCCCCGCAGTAACTGATTTCAACATGGGGCGCGCCAGCGAGTTTGGCTGCCAGATCATATGACATGAGACTCTCTGCCGATTCACCAACAAATAATCCGGCAAAGGGCATGCGAACGGGGTGGCCGGCCTGCTGGACTTCAGCGTTGCTCAACTCAATTCGACCACCAAATTCGTTTCGGTCTGTTTTCACAAAAGACAAGTCCATGAATTTGAGACCGTGCATGAGACCGTGAGCCGTGGAAATATTGTTGTAAAGTCGTTTTGAGCCTGCGGAAATACATTTCATGTAAATAAACCGCGCACCAAAGTTTTGGTAATCACGTTCGACGGGAATCAGACCTTCCTTGATGAGTTCTCGAGCTCCATCGCTCAGATTCTCAAAAAGCTTGACAGAAAGATCCATTGTTATTTGCGGGTTTTTGGGCAAAAGCTTGCAATTTAATTGAAGATCGTCGGTTACCGATGTGACTTGCACGCTGTTGTTTACGGCGGTGAGGTTTACAGTTTGAGAACCAAGATTGACCGAGTGCAGTGGAGAAAGAGCATCCAGAATGGTTTTAATCCGTGTTGCGGTTTCGCACTCGCCACCCTCTTGGGATTCACATGCGAACTGGATGTAGTCACGCAATTCGGCAAAAGGCATAGACAGTGCGAGTGCGCCGGAATCTCGCAGCCTCTTCAGCGTGTGAATGGAGCCGGTTGATGCAAGTCTGAAACTCAGCTTTACGAGATTGTGAGATGTGTTTGCTTCCTCGACTGTGCTAGGACAACGGCCAAATTCAACGATGGGTTTATTCGAGCAGGAGTCCGCGCTTCCATTTGGTTCTAGGCCTGAAATATGGCACTTCGCTTCTTTTAGAAACTCTCCCAACATGGCCTTCATGAATTGACCACTGGTTGTCTCTTGTTTCAGGTTCGGAAAAATACCCTTCATCAACCCATGAAAGGACTCGGGTTGAACCGATGCAGTCGACCACGACGATACGTACGACTTCTCCATTCGCTTAAGAAACAAGTCTGTGAGCCCTATGCCGGGATGGGTCGCGGAAAAACTACATGACGTGAGGTCCGCAGGTACAGCAGGAGCCGTTGTCGAAGCAGTGATTTCGGGCATAAACTTCTCGCCCTTTGTTATGGTCCCGGCGATGTTTGCCATGTAGTCTTCAATTTTCTTGCCCAGTGAACTTTCTATTTCAGAGAAAAGTTTTCTTTGATTGTCAGTGATTGGTTCTGCGATACGAATAGGAACAACAACCATGTCCGTTTGCGAGAAACAGAGTTTGTTTCGACCTGAAGAGGTAATACGAGTGCGCAAATATTCCGAGAGGGTCTTGGTGCGTTTGAGTTTGTTAAAATAGCCGACCATCTGCATTGAATCTGTCACAGAGGCTCGAGTGATATTGGGATCATTTGAGTTTGACTGGAAGTCACGCTCAATTCTCGCGACGTTTGTTTGATCGACGTTACATTCATTGCGCACGAGTTCATCAAGAATGATTGAACTTTTGCTCAATTCTCGACCTACAATTTTAATTAAGTCATCCGACTTAAGCTTATCGACTTCGGCGAAAAACTGCTCATAAAGTTGAGACGTTTGCAGGGTGTATTTCAAGGTAATTGTGCTTCGGTCTGGCAGATAAGCAACGATAGTTTGCGGAGTTGTTAGCATGGAACGGTAGAGTTGATAACGTGTTTTCATATCTTGGAGCAAGCTACGGACAGGTTCCGCGCCGATGATTGGGTTGCTTTTAACCTGATTTTCAACGCGCGAGTCCCAGATTCTGTAAAAGCAGTGCGCGGAAGTGTGAAGTTCGAGGTTGTTTTCACCGGAATCCATTGAGACCTGAAGACGACTGAAGTCTAAGGCGGTATCGCCAATTTCTTCGACTCCACCACCTGCGGTTTTGTGTCTTGCTTGAACTTTGTTAACGAGGCGTGCGTTGCATCTGGACTCAACTGTGAGTTTGTCTGAAGTGGCTTTGAACAGAAGGTGCACGGCAGACGGGTCATATTTCTCGAAGGAGGACGTTTGACCAATGCTCTTGTCTCCGATCGCCTTGGTGGAGCTGCAGGCTGACATACGTGTCGAGCGCGAAGTGCCACACGCGGCTGCCGAAAACGCCACACCGATCAGAAGCCAATGCTGAAGCCACATGGCTTTCGCCCTCGCATCAAAAGACCTCGGTCTTGCCTGAGAGAGATATCGGAGCCCGAATTTCAAAACTTAACCCAATGAATAGAGGTCGGTTTCAGGCTGAGCTTTGGGCTTCAAGAACCCTTTTTAAAACCGGCAGTTTGGGAATCAGGGGAATTCTCGGGGAGTGTCCGAAGACCTAAGAGAATTTTTCGAGCTTGTCGGACTAAATTTTGGGGCTCAGTTTTTTCAGATGTGTATTTCCCGTCATCCAAGACGGTCGACGCCGGGATACCGAGCATGTCGGCAACAAGTTGATGAGGATTTTCGTGGCAGCGCAACGCACTTGAAGTTGCACTAAAGCAATCCCTCTCCTCGAAGCGGATGGGGAGGAGCAGACCCATGCGCTGAAGTCTGTCTTGATGTAATTCGAGTTCCTCAATTGTCAGATCAAGGGTCGACGCAGCATCGGCCTGTGTTGGTGGATTGCGCTGTTCGTTGAATGCCTCAATATATAACTCGAGTGTGCGAATGCAATTTAGAATGGTGTCGTGTGGAGCATGCCATGGTTTTTGCGCATTCAATGTCCCTAATTCTTCAAGATAATTATTCACAGAGGCGCACAAGCATGCTCCAAAAAGGATTCCAACCCAGACCAAACGCACCCAAATAAGGAAGACAAGCACAAGAAGAGGAAGGCTTCCATAAAGGTGGAGGTTCGTTCGATTTGAAAAAACAAAAGTTGCGTATTGAACATTGATTGCTGCTAAAAACTGAAAGACGAGGTGGGTGATGATTGCGCCCCAAAGTGCGGCAATGAGCCGAGGCTTTCGTTCTGGAAGGATCATGAACAGCGCGCCGAAGCCAACAATTTGAACGATATGACCTACAATAAATCGAAGGAAATCTACAATTCCGTATTCGTTCAACACTCCTGCTGAGGATTTGAATGCAGTCATCAATTCAGATGACTTTGCAGAGCTTAAGACGATAAACAAAGGAGTTGCAGAGAGCATAATCCAGTAGCTGCCGATGCGTTTGAAAAGAGACCTTCTGTCGCGGGCTTCAAAAATTCGATTAAAGCTTTGTTCAATGTTCATCATGAGGGCAATCACGGTTGCCATCAGCGTGACGAAAGAGACAACACCCAGTGTTCCGGTCTGAAGGTTTCCTACAAAACTATCGATAAATGAGTTGAGCTGTGCGGACACGTCGGTTGGGAAATTCTTCTGCAGCAGAGGTTTGAGCGTGCTCTCCAAAAAATACTGAAGACCACCGAAAAGTTTGAAAAAGGTGAAAGCAATTGCCAAGAGAGGCACGAGCGAAAGAATAAATGTAAACGACAGAG
The DNA here is from genome assembly GCA_964460155.1 of uncultured Oligoflexia bacterium. Taxonomy (GTDB): domain Bacteria; phylum Bdellovibrionota_B; class Oligoflexia; order Silvanigrellales; family Silvanigrellaceae; genus RFOM01. Next base: position 8,137 of record CAYWSV010000038.1, read on the forward strand.
CTCGCGAGTCTGTGGCAATGTCGAATCGTCCAGCCCGGCCAATGGCATCATCGAGGATACGCACTATCAGCCATCGCCAGCTGAGTTTTTGCTGGCGAGGAAGATTTCGGCGAACCGATCGGTACCATTGCTTCATTCGAACAGCAGCCATGTTCAAGATGCCTTTTTTAAGAGCCTGAATTATTTTTTAAAAATCCATTTAATCCGGTAGACTAACACGTGTTCCTGACAGCAGATCGGAAAAAATGTTTCGTGCGTCGGTTGGGCGCGGCGTTGGTCGACGTGTCACAGTCATGACACGTCGTTGGCTGTCTGTTTCGTTAATGTTGATCGTTGTTTCTTGGCTGCGGAGGCCTCGTGGGACTCAAACGACTTCTTAAATTTATCAAACCTGTGGGCATTGTTCTGGGAACGATTGCGCTGTTGGTTTTGACATTGATTGTTCTTATTCGAAGCCCTTATGTGATGAGTCGGATTCTTCCGCCCATTCAAGCCAAGCTCGAAAAAGATTTTAATCTAAAGACGAAGATTGCAGGTTTATCGGTCGATCCTTTCGCACGGCTTGAAGTACAAGGCATTGAAGCCGACTGGGCGCAGGCTTCGTTGGGAAAGGTCAAAATCTCTGTTGAAAGTGTTTTGGTGCGCTTTTCCTTTTGGGAACTCCTTCAGCGCCGTCTGGTGGTCTCTGAGGTCGAGGTGATCAAACCACAGATCGACGCAGAGTTGACCCTTCCTGAAAAAAGCCCCCCATCTCCTCCCGCTAATCCCCTTCCATTGCTAAAAAATCTGATTCTAAATCCTCCTGCAACAGTCGATTTGAGTGCTGTTGCTGTACGTGACTTGAAGCTTGATGTTCGTTTTAAGCAGGGTTCTTTAACGAGCAGGATGCACTTGGAAAACCTGAATTTGTCTTCGGATTTGAACTTGTCGAACAGAGTTCTCTCGGCGGGTCTGACGGTTAACGTGAAGGGTAATTCAGACAAACTTGCAGCATCTTCTCAATCAGGATTTCTTGTCGATGCAAAAAATATTTCACCGACTCTTCCGTCTGTGTACTTATCGCTTGAGCCTGAGGTCGATCTCTCAACTCGATTGGATCTTTCTTTTGCTGATGTAAATAAGCCGTTTATTGAGTTAAAGGACTCCAATTTAGCACTGATGGGCAAAAGGGTCTTAGTAAACTTGAAACTGCAAAAGGCTGGTGCGGTAAAAGTTGAGCTCACGGAATTCAAGTCTGTAAACGCTCTTCCGCTGTCACTGCGTGTGAGTCTGGTTCCGATTTATGAATTGGAGAGCCTCTCGGGGGAGGAGTTTCAAAAACAACTCACACCCAAGGTTATTGCATTGGTCAAAGATTTATCCACGTCGCTTGGAACGGATTTGGTTATTTCGGACCTCAGGACTCAACTCAAACTGCCTGCGGATGGTATCGATGCCGCTGTGGGGCTCAGTGCAACCATTCCTCTGAAACTTGAGCTGTCACCACAAGATCTGGCTCTGTCTTCACAAGGTAAGCCGATCATTTTTAGCCTGACAAATTTGAGTCTGAAAGGCTCAGCCTTTAGCGCCCTCAATCAAAACCTGAAACTCGACCTGTTATCTGGACTCAAAGTCGAAACGCCTCTTCAACTGAGTGTTACTGCACCAAGTCTCACAAACCTAAAGAAGCCATTGACTGGCCTGCGGCTTTCACAATTCGACATTGCCCCTCAATTGAGCTGGGGAAAGACTCAGGAAAAGCTTTTGATGGCGACAGTGGCGCTTGCTCAGTCGGCCTCGGGCGATCTGACCGTCAAGCTCGACAATCAACTCAAAATTCATGAGCGTCTTTTGAATTTTGTTCCGGCGCTTAAGCCTCTTTACGAAACTCTTGGTCTGCTTGACGTGCGTGCGCAACTCAACACGACTTTAAATACTCAGTGGCGTGATTTACAGACCGCGACCGAGGTGCTTCAATCGGGAGTCAGAAAGCTCGCCTTGAGTTATGACGTGCAACTCGAGCAAACCACTCCACCACCAAAGAAGTCACCCACCGCGCTTAATCTGGCGGGAGGTTTGAGGATTCAAGGACAACTCGACGTTCCTCAGCCAGCTTTGCTCAAAGAGATAAGGGCAACGACAAATATCGATTGGGCACAATCGCCCCTCCTGAAGAATCAGTTGACCGTGAGCAATCTTGCCAATCGACTCGCGGTTTCCGGTCAAACTGAAATCGCTGCACTTCTGCGGCTAAGAAAGATCACTCCACTCGCTGAGCAGCTTGGAATGCTGGGAGGAACCCAGATCAATGCCAAATGGAATGTCGGCCTGCCTCACAACGCACCAAGTATTCTTGTAGCGAAAATTCCTCCACCCCAACTAATGACGGCTGATGTTGACGTTGATGCTCAAATTCGGTTTGTAGAAAAGCCAGTCATGCCACTTTTCGAAAAGAATATGTTGCAGATTGCAGGACCGTTGAAGGCCAAAATTAAAGCAGGATTGAATCGCGGGAGCGTAAACGTCAATGTTGCTTATGACCTCCCCCAAGCAGGAATACCTGCGCTTGCTGTCGTTAATGTGCTTAAAGGAAATTTGAGCGCGAAGACAAAAATCGATTTGTCTGGGGGTGTAGATGTCGGTGTTCAAGCGGATGTTGGAAATGTAACCCCGGCTAAGTCTTTTGGGCTTCCTGAAGAGGTGTTGCCATACCTCAAGGAAATTTCAGCACGTCTGACTATTCAATCGGATATTCAAAATCGGGTCGACATCCGTCAGGGACTAGTCAATACAGGAAAAGATAAGCTCAAAGTGACCTTCAAAGGAGGAACGGATCTCAAAGCGACCAACAGCCGTTTTGAAGGGCAGCTCGCTGTGAAACCGCCTAAGATTTTCAAATTCGGAATCCGAGCTCAAGACAAAGTGACGCTCGATGGCGTTATACAGACAGCTTGGGAGCTGACACAAAAGGAACAAAAGTCGATTCGGTTACGCGGTCAGGCGATGCTAGACAATTTTTCTGCACAACATCAGTTGGGTGGTATTCGGAACGCGAGTGGGCAAATTCCCTTTCAGCAAGAACTGGAGTTGCCAAATTTCAAAAGTCTACGCTGGTCATATTTAATCCAAGATAATCCGTTTAAGCGCGTGGATGCTTCAAAGTTTGTCCCACTTTTGTCCGAGGATTCGATGTTAACCATCGGAGAATTAAATGCTTTGGAAAAAAAGTTTGGTCCGTTGCGGGGGCGTTTCTCGCTCAAACAAAACATGCTCTCAATCGACAGGCTCGACGCAGATCTCTTCGATGGAGTTCTTGCAGGGCAGGGATTTGTTGACATTCAACCTTCGCGATTGACTGCGGGGCTGCAGGGTCGTGTGACGAAAATCAATACGGCTCTGCTTGCAGCAAAGCCAGAAAAGGCGACCCCCGCACCTCTCAGTGCACGGCTCGCTATGGTTGTCGACTTATCTAAATCTCTTGTTGAAGGCCGTGTCGATGTGACTGAGATTGGCAAAAATCAATTGCTGGCTATGATGGATATTCTCGATCCATCTGGTGCTGATGCGCTGCTCAACAAAGCGCGTTTGGCCTTGTCTGTCGGATATCCGACCTACGTCGGGCTACAAATGCAACAAGGTTTCCTTGATTTGGACGTAGGTTTGGGCGGATTGGTGGCACAGCGGTTTAAAATTCCAAATTTGCCACTGACTCCAATTATTAATGCAAAGACTCAAGATTTAGTGAAAACAATGAGAGAGGTACCAATACAATGAGATTCATATTCACTGCGATCGGATTGTCACTCTTGAATGCGGCATGTGTACCAACCCTAGTGATGATCGATAGAACTACACTCATCGAAGAAGAAAGTGCTGGAGATTGGCCTGATCTGGAGAAATCAGCAGTCAATAAATCTGTTGATTTCCGGCCCGTTGTTCTGCCTCCGGGCTCAACAGAGAAGCGCAAAGAGAGGGCTTATCAAGTCATGGATGGCGACTATTCCCTCAACTCTCAAAATCAGCGCTGAGGAAGAACATGATCAGCCACAAAAGAAAAATACAAAGCCAACACAGACTGAGTGTGCTGTGCGCACTGAGTGCGAGCTGGTTGCCTGTTTCGTTTGCCTTTGCATCAGGACAGCAAACCGTTCGGATGCCGCGATTTGAAACGCTCGAAAAGCTGACCGTGGGCCCAGACAATCATTTTCAGGTTGCCGTTGGTGGTCAGGAAGACAAAATTTTCTTTACCCGCAGCTCTAATCTCGCGACGAGACTCTTTTGGCGGGGACTGAAGGGCACAGAGTCTCTGGGGCAAGTGCAGGCTTTTGTGAAAGCCGAATTTGATACCAAGGATCCTGCGATTAGCTTTGACAACACCAAGATCGCGTTCACGTCGTTCGAACGGCAGGCACGGGGTGACATCTGCGTGCAGGACGTTAGTCCAACGGCATTAAGTCAACAGAAGTGTGCCGAAGAGAAAACCGCATCCGAGCAGCCATTCTGGATGAGCGACCGGAACATTGGATATATTCGACGTCCTATCGGAACGGGGAAGGCACAGCTTGTTGTCTGGAATATTCAGACGAACGAAAAGCGAATTATTTTAGAGGATCAAATCTTCTCTGCGCATGCAGATGCTCAAGGGCGTTGGATCGTTTACGCCTCTGTGGCAGACAAAAAAACAACCGGACAAGATGATCTGGATCGGGTTCTTAAGGTGCATAGCCTTAAAGATTCGCGCACATGGGCGCTAAAAATTGCACTTCCGGGTCTGTCTGGTTTCCCTCATTTCGATGAGCGTGGAGAGTCCGTATATTTTGCACAGTTCTCCAACGATACTAATGCGGATTCACGCATTGACGGAAACGACAACGGTGTGTTGTTTCGAATTCCAGCAACACGAATAACAGATGCAAACGCAGTGATTTTGCCAGAACAGCTCTCCACTGCAGAGCAAAATTGCAATTACCCTGCTCCGGGTCGAGACTATCTGTATATGACCTGTGCTTTTGAGGGCACATTGGATGTCTACAGAGTTCCGAAGTCTGGACTTGTGCCTGTTGCTTGGAGCGAGAAAGTACTTCTTGATGCCTACCGAACAAGTCGAAGTATTGCTGAGAGAACTTTGCTCATCAACACACTGCGCTATCGATTCGAGAATTATCGGAATTCTGATTCTCTTGAAAAGATCTTTAGTCAGCATTTTCTGACAGGTGAATATCAGGCGGCGCTTTATTATTTAGATTTTGTAGAAGCTAATGCTCCTGCGGTGAATAAATCTGGATATGCAGTACTTCGCCATGTGCTTGAAATTTTGCAATACAGAGCGCGTGAGAAGCTCGACCAAATTTCGCCTGAATTTGTTTCTCTTCTTGAAGAGAAAAAGAAGATTTTCATGCGGGAAAAAGGTCCCTTCAAATCGTTTGCAGAACTTGCACAAACCTATGTCGATCTGTCAACTCGAAGTAACCAAAGAGCGCGCGAGCGGTTTATGAAGGCGAGTGTCGGTCAGCAAAGATCTTCACTCGAGCAATATGTTTACTTTTCTTTGTCGCGGACGTTGCTCGATCAAAGCATCATATCTTTAGATGAGTGGTATCGTGTGGCTCTTGCAGTGGCTCAGAGCTCTGTGCTTACCGATGAGTCCAAAGCTTTTGTTTCCTCGGTTATTCTCTCGAAAGTTGCCGAGACCAATAAATTGCCAGCCGATAGGCTCAAGAGAATTGAGTCGCTACGCGCAGGGCTCAAAGCGGGCAGTATTCTTGAAACGATTTTGACCTCTCAGGAATTTGCACTGAAGATTGCAATCGCTCAAAGCGAAGCTGACGAAGACAAAGCTTTTCAAGAGTTCAACAAGATTTTTGCCAAGACCTCGGAGCTGTATTACTTAAACCGCGCGTTGTCGGTCCAAGCTGTTCTAACTTTGGCAGAATTCAATAAGAGCCGCGTGATGGGTGCTGTTGCCTCGAACTGGTTGGCCGCTGCGAAGCTGAGCGATACTGAATACATGCATGCGCGCGACCAATACGTCAGCGTAGTGCTGGACAAGGCGTATAGCTTTTGGGCGAATGCCGATGCACGCTCGGCCTCTCAAGTGTTTTATTCGTCCGTGCGTTTGACCGACGATCAGGAAACTCATCTCGGATTTGTGACCACGCTTTT
>CAYWSV010000038.1:14287-21707 GCA_964460155.1 uncultured Oligoflexia bacterium
GGATAACAACAGAAAATTACTCGACCAACGCTACGAGAGCTTGAAAAGTGCGTCATTCACAGCATCAAACATAGATTTTGCGAAGGCGGTTATTCTTCTTTTTGATGATCTCTCTAGAAAAGATAAAAAATCTGAAGACCACCTCAAAGACGCTGAAAAATTGCTTATTGGTCTGAAGGATGATGGCTCACGTCCGGCGGGCAGACACCTTCTTCTTGGATACATTGCTCACGAGAAAATGCTACGCCGGATAAAGGGCTTCACTTTTGATCAAGAGCTAAGTCAAACGGCACATCACCAGTATATGATTGCCCTAGATTTGGCGCGCAAGAGTCCTCGACTGACAGCTCGAGTTTTGCAGAATTTGGCGATGCTGCACTTGCAGACTGGTAACTTTGGTCTGGCCTCGGGCTACTTTGCTGCTCGCGAGAAAGTAGCTTTTGAAAGCGATCAAGAGCGTTTGTCATTCCTCTGGAACTTTTCAAAGGCTTTGTATCGTAACGGAGAGTTCCCACGCGCGGCCGATATTTCGCTCGAGGGATTGAAGCTGGCACAAAAGATTAAAGCGAGTGACGAAGTCATTAATGGGTGGACTGAACGCTCAGCATTTCACCTCTCCCAAGCCTCAAGATTTTCGGAAGCTGCCGAGACCTACGGAAAGCTTATTTCACGCATCGAAAAACGTGCCGACGAAAATGTCGTCAAGGCGCTCATGATGCATGGATGGTCGCTGATGAAGTCGGGGCAAATTAAGCTTGCAGCGAATTCTTTCGACAAGGTTATCGTGTTGGCTGAAAAGTTGAAGTCACGAAAGGCATCGGGCGAGCCGGGAGATGTTGTTGATTTTCAGCCTCAGCGCTACAGTGCCATTGCATATGGATTTTTGGCACAAATGAATTCAACGCCGAGTGGTCGCATTCCGTTGCGTGCAAATCGTATGAAAATCATGGAAGGCTGGCAGGGGAATTTAAAGTCTTTTGCTCTGAGTGAAGAGAACTGGAATCGTTTTGTGTTGAAAGACTGCTCTGCACAGGCTGTGGATCACCTTCTTGCAAACGAAGCCGATAAATCTCTGCGGCAGATGGAACAATGTATTATCCACGCAGCGAAAGCCGCAAAGGACTCGGGTGAACCTGCAGACGAGGCAACGCTCGAAACATTGCGCGTGAGTTGGATGCTTTCGGCAAGGCTGAAAGAGAAAAATTTGGGCTTTTCTGCCGCAGTCAACGAGATGTACCTTAACTTAAGTCGGCGAGCGCTCTCTAAGCTAGACACCGTAGCGGCTGCGAGTCGTCCGATGGCTAATCGCTGGCTCAGACTCAAAGCTGAGCAGACGGGTCTCAGAACTCTGATGACGAATGTAAATCCACGGGATCTTATCAGTAAAAAAGATTCTTTGGCTGAATTGAAGCAAATTGGCAGTTCAGATCGTCTAGAATTATTGAATGCAGAAGAGCGTCAGTCGTTCGCTGATCATATTGGCAGAATACGTGCAAAGATCGAACAACACGGACAGGAGAGGTAAAATGTTGGAATTAAGGTCAGATAAAAGTCGAACAAATATTCTTGGGGTTCGTCTCTCCTGCACTCCGGTGTTGTCGATTGTTCTTGGCGTCTTCATTGTGTCTTGCGGAGACAAAAAACAAGAGGTCGATTTATCCAAGTTCAGTGGGCTTTACTCTGCTTACTTTTCGAGTTGTGGTGAATGCCACAGACCTGATGACGTCACATACAAAGATCAGGTTAAAAATTTGGATATGTCGTCCGAGAGTGCGGCCTATACGTCTTTGACTTCGACCGCGAATATTTATCGGTTATCGAGCTTGGGCTGTGAACCAGCCAAATATGTTCAATCAGGTTCATCCTCCAAGTCGATTCTTTACGCCATCATGGACGCGGACACTGCAGATGCCTTTGCAAGTGGAGCTTGTAAGCCACTTAAGCACACAAAGGAATATGGCGGAGTTGCCAACAACCCAACTGCCGAGCAAAAGCAAAAGATCAAAGAGTGGATTGACAAAGGCGCACCTCAGGGCTGAGGCACGCTCTGGCTTTTTGCTTTAGCAGACAGTCGCAGTCGACTGTCTTTTTTTGTTTCATCTCAGTATCGATCTAAGAAAGTCCGAAATTTTGAGTAGAGCGCGGATGCAGAGTACGTGGGTTGACCATAGGGGCTGCCAGGAAACGATGCCCATGTGGTCGATACACCGTAAGCCGCGCGACTGAAATCATCAAAGTCATTAATGCTGACGACCGTTCCGTACACGCCTGCGTCTTTGAGCAACAGCACAGCTGCGCGGTCTTGGCTGTCGGGCGAGAAATCGGGGAGATCAAGACGGCGAGCGAGATTATCCCAAGTCGTGGATAAAAATTGGTAGCGACCCGCTGCATCCGAGCATAGTCCATAGGAGCATTTAATTAAGCGTGGATGGTCTGCGTAACTGTAAAAACGGGCGAATGTAAAAATGATATCGTAGCGATCGTTGGTGCCTTCTGCATAACCGATGGTATCGAGAAATGCCCGAACGTTGGGAGAAAAAGATGTCACCAAACTTGTTTTGCTAACGTGTGCACCGAACACATATCCTTTGCTGAATCCACAGTTGGGAAGCATTTCGGCAGTGTTTACGAGATAGTGATTGCCTTCGTATTTCGGAGTTTCCGAGAGCATGAGCTTGGTGCCAGCTTTAATTGAGCACTTCTCACTTCCCACATCGAGATTGGATGAATCCTCTTTTGTCTTTTTGAGGATTGTATTTTGGCTGACAACAATAAAGTGTCCGCCATTTTCAGCGGTCAAAGTCTCTGCATCAGCTGAAAGATTTTGACCGCAAGCTGTCATGAATAAGGTTGTTAGCAGCAAAGGAAGCACTGCAAACTTCATGGCCTATCCCTCCCCGTGACGTCCCGTGCTTTGTACAGAACGGGCTATCTCTGGGGAGCTCAAAGCAAGGCCGATGCCATAAATAGAGTTCGTTAATCTTGATTTATTTGTTCAACATGGGTGTTTAAAAATTAGACAGTGGCTACGGAGTAGCGTTTGGGTCAGTGATGCTAATTGCATCTGTTATCAAGGTTTCCGTTCCTGAACCTACGAGTCCGGGCAAGGCGGCAGGTCCCAGAATACGCGCCTTGAATTTGAATTTCTTTTCTGCAGCAAGGCCGAGTTCCGAAATTCTCGTGTCGGTTAGGGTGAATTTTCCAGCGGAAGCATCATTGGCAACCTCCTCGGCAGACTCAATTTTTGATGTGAAGCTTTTTACATAAGTTTCGTCTTCATTCAGCAAAATAACCTCCAAGAGCAAACCCTTGGGTGGTTTGTCCTTGGGCCATTTGCGAACAATACATTCTGCCTTGAGTTCAGTCTTAGTCAGCGTAATAGATGGTTTTTGTGTTGTCGCATCTTTATTGAATTCTAATGAGTAAGGAAATTCTGGACCCAGCAGCGTGAGGTAAGATTTGGTTTGTCCATTCTTTAAGGTGACATTTGCCAAAATCATCTGTCGTGTAAAGAGTGTTGTCTTGTTTCCGTCTATCGAGAAGCGTGCGTTCCATACGCCATCATTCGCAATGGGGTCTTTGTGTGTGGGGACTTTTGTTCCACCATCATCGGCCATTTCGACACTCAGACCAACGGTCTTCAATGTGACTTTATCTGCCAGACTATTTGGGACTTTGAGTGCACACCAAAACTCAAAACTGTATCCTGGTAACCCTGCAACTGGTGATTTAAGCTGATCGCAGTTGAAATATCCAAGTTTAGGGATCGAATGAGCATAGTTGTATTGCCAAGCGATTTTTGAATCCTCGATCGATTCACCTCCGTAGCTTTTAGAGTCGATGATATTGTTGAATTCATCGCCATCCACATCGGGGTCAATCATGTTTGGAGTTCCGTCTGCGTCAATGTCTGGATTAGCATTGAAATTGGCAGAGTATTCACTGGTGAAGGCTTTCTTATCATTGTTATTTGCGCTTGCACCAAGAGTTGTTTGAAAATCAAGTTCTGACTGTTGGCTGCTTGCGAGCACATCGCTGTTGATGACCAACGTTCCTAACTGCCCCATTGAGTTGCCTAGACGAAAAACATTGTAGATCGTTTTGTTGTCGGGCAGTTTTTTCTGGAGTGTGGCTCTAACCTGATAATCAGGACCAATGAGCATGCCGTAATAGCGGCCGTTTGAGGGAACCTTTTCGATCTTGAATGCACCCGACTTTATTTCGCCGCTGAACACTTCATTTGTCGTAGCATCCAAGAGTGCAAAAACACCCCCTGCAAATGAATTCACACTGGAATTCCAGTCTGCAAATGCTCCCTCTACGGTGAGCTCTTCGACAGACTCTTCGAGTGTTTGAATTGGTTGACGGCCACACGATGAAGAAAGAATAATTCCACAGCTTGTTACCGTGAAAACAAGGGCCATCCAGCGTGTCCACAGTGTCTTCATGGTTCACCCCGCCCAAGTGCAAGTCCTGCACCCGCCTGGATTTGGATTCCCTGAACGCGTAGTGGTGATGTGTGTCCTTTGAATTGTGATTGGATAACATGACCCGAGAGGCGCAAAATTAAACCTACAGGACCTATATAAAGCCCTCCGATTCCTCCGCTGAATGCAAGTCTCCACCCTGTTTTTTGTTCAAGACGGGCGGAATTTTGGAGGGCCGACGATGCGCTGTCTCCAACGGGAAGGGTAATGACACCCGAAACAAAATAGTCGGCATGAAGTCCTGCATCGAGGTCGAGACTCGGCGATGTGTGCCTGACTAGAAAGATGTCGGTCCCAAGTCCCCATGTTCTCCAGTCAGCAGCTTTTGATTTGCCAGTGAGTGATGCGACCCAGCCGCTGGCAGCATAACTTTGCGCACTGAAAAGAGAGAGCCCCATGCGCATGGACTGTCGGTTGGTCAATGGCATCTCAATCGAATGATTGAACCTATTTTCTGTAAAAACACCGGTTGTACTTTTTTGAATGGCCGTTGCAGGCTCGGTCTTTGTATCCCAGGCAGGTGTCTCGACATCTGCGCTTGAAATTCCATAGACAGCTTGAAAATGCCAGACAGAGGGATTTGAAGATGGTGCGGGTAAATTTTCAACAGGCTTGGCCGTGAGTTGTACACTTGTACCCGATTTATCCGGAGGATTAATTCGGATTTCTGCGAATGCCTGAAGAGCTACGCTTGTGACAGCGATAGCTACACCGCGCACGCAAAGTGCACTGCGATGATGAATCAGGTTTTTACGCAAAGAACTCAATTTCAATGGACTCCTCCGAACCTCCTTGGGGTTATCGGCGGAAAAGTTGTTGTTCCTTCGGTATGTCAAATTTGTAGGTCGGCAAGAGGTGTTGGTAATTCTATTTTATTATAAATTTCGGTGGCTTAGTTCGGGGGTTTATACGCGACACGACCCACAGGGCCTATGTCTGGAATGAAGACCGAACAGTGAATTTCGTCCTTTAAGATCTCATTGAATGGGATCGAAAATGCCTTTTTTCGTGAAATCGTGCGGAATGGTTTTTGATCAATGCCATTTCCCGCAATCTCGGGCAGGGGAATCTCTTCGCTGCGACCTTGCAGGGCGCCAAATTCCCAGACGTGAGTCACTCGGCTTCGGAACCCATCGGGTGCCGCGATTCGCGTCTCGCATTCTATGCTTTGTTGTAGTTGATCTATTCGAATTTCGCCTGAGTTCAGCCAGACACCTAATGGAGGAAGGGGTGTTGCAGTCATGAAGAAAATGATAGCAAGAATCGATGGCCTCCAGCTTTGGCGAAAAAACATAAATCCGAATGAGGATGAATTTGAAGAGGCGTTATTGCGCGATTTTTTGGATATGTGTTGATTGAATGTGATAATAAAGTGACTTGCGAAACAAATTCCAATCAAGAAGAGCGGGCTTAGATAGAAAAACATGGGTGCATATATCACCAATGTTAAGCCCCAAAGAAGTGTCAGACAAACTACGACAACCCACATTCGGTATGCTTGTTTGGCCCAAAGTGAATTAAAAAGTGGGTCCCACAAAGTCGACATGCCAGTGAGTCCGACAAGAATCAACCAAAGCCAATTTTGAGCTTTCCAGAGCAAGGGAAGTGCAAAGAAGAGAATATATTGAAGAGCAGATTGTTGGGAGACAAGCCGAAGCCAGTCAAGAAACGAGCTTCGTCCTGCAGACACGAAGAAGCCAGCTAGACTTGCGACGGCCAGCAGAGCAGAAAAAAAGACGAGCTTACTGAGGCCCGCCGAATTGTGTGAAATGAGAAAAACCGAAATGATTCCCCAACTCAAAGAGAGCCAGGGAATCATTCTTTTCATATGCTATCCTTACAGGCCCTTGATATCTTCAGCGCCCCAGTTACAAATTCTACCTGGGTTAGTTTTCTCTCTGGCTCTGCATTCGGTCAAGCAGATAAAGCGACGCACCTTTGCACCATAGAGAACTTTGCTTTTGGCGGCGTTCGTGATCTGACAGCCGTTTTCTGGGAACGGACGAATAATTTCGGGTCCCCACTTACACTCTCGGTTCGGGTTTGCAGCATGACGCGCTTGGCATTCGCCCTGACACTCGGCTTTGGTCCTTGGCATTGCAAAGAGTATGTTTCCAGCGCCGCCCTGTATTTGGCACGCACCTTCGATACGCGTTGGGTCAACCGCAGGAACCGGTGTTGCGGCTTGAGTGGCTGGCTGAGCCTGTTGCGGTGCCTCCTGAGGAGCATAGTTTGGTCTTTCTTCCGCTCGCTCTGCAGGTTGTGCGACAGGCGGTTTTGGGATTGAAGGTCGTGAAACTGTCGATGCAGGATCCGCAAACTGGCATGACTTCACAACCACAAACCGCCCGTTTGGTTCATTCTCTTCTCGCAAGGCCTTGAAAGCTTGAGCGCAAAACTCAAGGCATCCACCACCATAGCCTGTGCGGTTGATTCCGTCTGTGATTGTTGCGTCACCTTGTAACGAGTGAACGCCCTTTGCATCTTTACCTAGGAAGGAGAAACTCAGACGACAAACACGGTCTCCAACGCCCGAAAGACCCAGCGGAGCTGCTTCGTCCTCGTCAGAAGAAAGTGGCGATGCTTTCATTGCGGTTGGAGCTCCTGTAGACGACACATTTGCATTGTTCGACTCTGCACAGGACACAAGAGCCAACACACTGAGCGACGGAATCAGGACATTCAACAGCGTTCTCATTTGCTCCTCCTCTGGGAAATATTTCCGCAGCATGAAGAGGCCATCGGAGTGCACTTTGATTCGTTTGAGCGATTTTTTATAAACCGCCGAAAGATTTGTCTTTTTGTCTTGATTAAGGGTTTTCGATTTCCAGTTCTTGCGCCTCTGAAGCCGTTTTTTGGAACGGTCTTAAGAAGAGTTTGAATTTGGCCGATCTTCGAGTTGGTCTAACTGATGTAGTGGGTTTTTAAATGAA
>CAYWSV010000039.1:0-8593 GCA_964460155.1 uncultured Oligoflexia bacterium
CTCCTTCTGGATCGCTGCGTACACACGGGAGCCCCCGCCAATCTGAGACAGGGGCAAGGAGATTCACCAGACCGTCGCGCTTACCCCCTCTTGAGGAGACTTGCAAGCTTTCTCGGGTCTCAATCGCTTTAGCCTGTGTTCTTTTTCCACTTAGCGCCCGTCCCCAATCCACCCTGCCCGACCCAATCAAAAGCGCACACATGGCCAACAATTGCTCTCTTTCTCTTCCCCTTTCGGCCATAGCTGCGGGGCTTTTTGCGGGCGATGTCGACTGCATCAATCAAATTCAATGGGGTCTGCGCGCGGGAGCCGCTGCCATGGGCTTTAGCCACTGGGTCCCTTTTATACGTGGACGCATAGGGGTGAGCTTTCCGCCAGTCCAGCCGTACCGTGAGAACTCCCCCCAGATAACTCGATGGCAGGTCTCCGGGTCGCTGGGATACGTCTTTCTGCAGAACACCGCGTTTCGCGGAACACATCCATGGCGCGAGACCAAATGGTTTCTCACCCCTTCTATTCAGCAATGGGCTCTTTTAACCGACAGCGATGTCTCTCTTGAATTCACTCAAAAGACCCAAAACTCAAATGCTTTCTTCGATGCTTATTCTCTCAAGCTTTGGCAGACACTGCCTCGTGCGTGGAGAGTTGTTGGTGCCCTGCGTGATACCGAGGACACTGACTTGGCTGGAGTCGCCTTCCTCGCATCGGTGGAAACACTGCATTGGTCGGGACGTTTTGGACTCGGACGGGCTCTAGTTGCCACCGACCGTCTCGCGGCGACGTTCTTCTATCCGACCATCGAACTTGCATATCACCTGCGGCCTTCGGCACAGACGACGCCTTCGCCTGAGAGAAAAGAAAGGCTTCAGAAATGAAACTGACACTCTTTTTTAGAATCTTTTCTTGCCTGACGCTTCTGAATGGCTGTGCAATCCGTGAACGCATAGACGACCTCATGCCGCCTCAGCGAACACTCCTGCCAACGGAAACAGGTTCCCCAATTCAAGGACAAATCGTATCTATCGGTGCATCCTCTGCGACTTTCATCCCCGCAAAGCCAGTCGCTTTGAGTGGATTTGGTGGCATCGGTCGACGCTTTTTGCCTCCTCTTTTTTTAATGGGTGGCGGCACTGCGTTCTGCCGTCCCTACGAGAGAGTTGAAAATCCACCACTCATCCGCAGTGCCGTCTTTGGTCTCGCGAAGGACAACGGGAAAAAGGAAAATATATTTTTAATTTCGCTCGATGTTGTTGCAGTAACAAGCGACATAACCCAGAAAGTACACAACATCATCAAATCCGTCGCTCCTGCGACAACACCGACTTTCACAAACACAACTGTGCTCGCCACGCACACCCATTCCGGACCCGCAGGACTCACGGAAAACCGACTGTGGAGCACATTTGTGTGCGATCAATTTAATGAAGAACTGACACGTTCATATTTGGATACACTCAGCCGAGTCCTAAAAGAAGCACTTGCAAATCCACAGCCGATCGAACGCATCGAAACAAGAATCACTGAACAACCGACGTTGTTTAAAAGTCGCTTTACAAACATGAAATCTGCATCCGACGTTCAACTCATTTCTTTTAAAACACCTTCAGGCACAACACCACTCAGTCTTGTCCAGCTCGCCGCGCATCCCACCTTTTTCGGAACACGTGATTTAGTTCTTTCAGCTGATCTTGTTGCGCCCGTTGAATCTGCCGTCAAAAAAAGCAGCGGAGCGGAGAATGTTTTTTTCATGCAGACAACGGTAGGCAACATGGACGCTGAGATCTCTGGAGCAACTCCAGAAGTATGGGCTCAAAAAATAGGTACCGCGCTTTTCCAAGAAGGTCTGGCAATCACATCGAGGAATCTGCAATTTTCAGCAACTGCCGGACAGATTGCACTGCCCGAACCCAAGGTCAATTGGTCTTCCTGTGAGCTTCAGGCAGCATCTCCGCTCGTCTCTCTGCCAATTTTAAAGCAACTTCCACGCACTGCCCCTTATTCGCTTTGGTCGTTTGCTCAACTCAACCATTTATTTCTTTCTGGAGAATGGACAACAGCAGCAGGAACTCAACTCAAAACCGAGTTGAAAGAAAAACTCACTAACAATGCAGCACTCAATATTTTTTCGCTCGCCAACGACTACACGACGTATCATGTTACACGGGAGGACTACGAAAAAGTGGAACTCGAGTCGTGCTCTTCTCTGTATGGGAATTCTGCGGTCAACACGTTCATAAATTCTCTACGTTCCGACGCATTGAACTGGAAACTCTAAATCGAGCAAGCACAGAAAAAGCTAACGGAATCGACATTGCCGACAACGTCCACCACATGAGCCAAACAAAATCCCCGTGCAGATGACGCAAACCATGATGTGAGACATGCATGCCCGAGTGTTGCATTGATTGGGGAAGCAAAGCCATCAGTAGACAAGAAAACAACGTCGTCAGAACGGGTAACCACCAATACTGAACAATCAAACGCCGACGCTGAAAGCGATCAAGAAAAACAAACAGACTCACCACCGGCAAAATCGAAAACACAATACCACAGACAATCGGGCACCAAGGATCAGGCAGCTGATGCAAGACAGAGGCCACACTGAGGGAAAAATTCGTCAACGCAATAGAATATTGCGAACACACCGACAACGAACAAAAGTAACCAACAAACGAAAGACCAATGAACGCAAAAAAGAAGCGTTGACTTGACCTTTTCAACTCCGCACTAATTGTCTTTTCCGTACGGTCGAGTTCGGATTGAACGCCCGCAGGAACTTCGCCGGATGAATTTACAAATTCCTGCAGTTCATCTGTTTTTTTCATCCCCATCCTCCTTTCCGTTCTGTCCCGAAAACCACTGACGAAGCTTTTCCACTGCGCGACTGTAGGTTTTGCGCAATGCAACTTCGTTTTTTCCAGTCTCTACTGAAATTTGCTTAAATGATTTGTCATCGATGACTCGTTTTTCAAGCACAACTCTCTGTTCGACAGAGAGCATCTTCATTGAAGGTTCGAGAATATTTCTGTCATAGCTTTGGTCGTCTGCAACTTGAATCAATTCCGAAGCTACCTGAGGGTCGACGGGTTCGCCGATAAATCCTGCCTTATTGGCAGAAGACATGCGCCTCAATTCATCAATGCATGTGTTGTGAACAATCGAGAAGAACCATGGGAGGGCGCGTTCACCGCTGCGGTACAAATGAATCTTGGAGTGCAACTTCAAAAAGATGTCCTGAGTTGCTTCTGCAGCCACTTCCGAGCGCTGCAATTTTTTCAGCACATATGAGTACACTCGGTTTTTGTGACGAACGAAAAAACGCTCAAAAGCCTGCGCATCTCCCTGCGCATAGCGTTCGAGCAGCTGTTCGTCTGTGTCTTCCGTGTCGTCCGTTGGTACCAACCCTGACCCACTCTCTTTCTAAAAAAACATAATATTTTCAGTTTTCTATAACTATAACCAGACACCCTGTCACATTCTCTGTGAGCCTTCCGTATACGTCTACGAAGAATATCAGAGGACGTGACTCATGAACCATGAACGCTTGAAAAAATTGCAAGTACTTCGCTTTGGAGGAACCGCTCTGTGTCTTGTTGGCCTGTGCTGGTCGCCGACACGAGCAAACGCTCACCCCGTTGTTTTCGCGGGTGGAACAGCCGTCATGGGACATCATCAGGGCAAAGAAGTCGGCTTTGAGGTTGTTCATTCGCCCACATACTGGTCGGGTCTCGGATTCGAACTCTCTCGGCACGAAGAAACTCCAGTTTTAATGGGCAAAGCAACAGGTCTTCTCTGGCGCGGAAATTTTCCTGACTATCAATCCAATTTCTATTTGGGAGTCGGAGCCGGTTACCGTTGGGGTCACAAAGACAAAATGTGGCATACGCAAACAGGCCATCGCTCCGAGAACGCTCCTGTCTACCAATGGAGCGCCGACTGGGATGGAGAAGACCGCCAGATCTACTCGGTTCTCAAATATTCAGAGATGTTTGAAAAATGGGACAGCCGCCACCAACGAGCGACAGCGCGGCTTGGTTTTGCACCTTACAAAGCCAAGAACGACGAACCAACATTTTGGGGAATAGTCGAGTGGTCGCAGGAAAAATCGCATGGAAGTCAAAACTGGGACCACGAGGTCACACCACTCGTTCGATTCTTCTACAAAAATGCACTCATCGAAATGGGTAGCAGCTTGAGCGGAAAATTCACATTTAATTATATGTTCCACTTTTTTAATTAACAGAGTTTGGAGGGAAGCTTTTATGCTGACTACGAAATTAAAAGTTGCAACTCTTTTCTTGTTCGCAGGAGGATTAATGAGTTCTATGGCACACGCAGACAACGTTAAGGTGACTGTCAACGGCATGGTCTGCGGCTTTTGCGCGCAAGGAATTACGAAAAAGCTCACGAAGACTGAATCCGTTGAAAAAATAAATGTAGATCTTGAAAGCAAGATTGTCTCATTCAGCGAAATCAAGGGAAAAGAATTTAAAGACGAAGATATCAAAAAACTACTCACAGAGGCCGGCTACACAGTTGTTAAAATCGAGAGGGAAAAACCGTGAGTAAAATCTGGGGAAGCTTGGCGCTTTTGGGAAGCTCAGCCACGCTTGTGTGTTGCGTGATTCCTGCGCTTTTGGTGACTTTGGGCTTCGGCGCGACGCTCGCAAGTACAATTTCAGCTTTCCCACAACTCACTCTTTTAAGTGAAAACAAGGGAATTGTATTCGGAGTCTCGGGTGTGTTGTTACTTGCCACCGCTTACGCACGTGCACGCCCCGAGGCCCAAACATGCCCAACAGATCCCATGCTGGCAGAAGCGTGCCGACGTTCCAAAAAATGGGGTTCGATTCTGTTTGTTTCGGCTCTGGTCCTCTACGTTTGTTCGCTGCTTTTTGTGTTTATACTTCCTCGATTCTTATGACCGATAAAATTGCTAGATTTGCAAATATTTATCAAAGAATTCGGCAATCTAAGAAAAAACAAGACCAACTTCGATAAACTTCAGCCCAGATATTCCGACACCTCCTCGATGGAGGGTGTTTATGGCGCGACAAGTATTACTTGCCAAATTTGACAGGAAACGGCGCCAACTCATAATCATTGGATCGGTTTTTTTGGTCATCATCGGGACTTTGATTGTTTCAAGTTACACAACACTTGTCTCTGCGCAGCAGTCCATTATCGAAACCGAAGCCATCCGAGTTGCAAACGTTGTAACAGAGCAAGCGATCGTTGCTCGCACAATTTATGCGAAAACAGTTGTCGATAAGCTTTCTAAAGCAGGAATTTCCGCGAGTCATGAATCTGAGGCAAGCAACCAAAGTATACCCATTCCAGCGCAATTTCTAAAGCTGATGGCACATGAGGCGAACGAAAAGAATTTGGGCCTCTACAAATACAAGCCACTCTCGAAATGGAATTTGAATCCCAATCAAGGTCTAACTGACGATTTTCAGCGCTGGGCCTTCACTGAACTCGAAAAACAACATGCAGGGAGTCAGGACAAGAGAAATGAGGTCAAGCCTGTGTGGCGAATAGAGGAGAAATTCGGGGAGCGCTTCCTTCGTTTCATGACTGCCGATGTCGCAGTGTCTTCGGGTTGTGTGTCTTGTCACAATGCCTTCGAAACTCAACAAGACATCATCACACGTAGAATCGATGCAGGAGTCAAAACACCAAAGATCTTTCAGGTCGGAGACATTATGGGCGCGATTGAGGCTACGGTTCCTTTGGGTCGCGTGGAATCTCTGGCGAGTAAAAATTCAAGACGCTCACTGAATTCAATCATGCTGATCTCTCTGTTTGGCACCTTTATTATTGGTGGGATTTCAGTCGCATCATTCAACCGCGAAAGAATCGCTGAACAAAAGGCAAAGCTAGATGGTCTCACGGGACTATTAAACCGAACTGGATTCATGGATGAGGGAAGCTTTGCTCTTGAAATATGTTCCCGCAAGAATCAAAAGGCTCACTTGCTTTACCTAGACCTCAATGGCTTTAAAGCTGTTAACGACACCTATGGTCACGAAGCCGGCGACGCTGTGCTCCAAGAGGTTGGACGACGCCTGCATGAAATCACCAGAAGCTCCGACCTCGTTGCACGGCTGGGTGGCGATGAATTTGCAGTTCTAATGTTGGGCACGTCCACCCTAGATATCAATGCGACAATAGAAAAAATAAAACAATCTGTTCTCGAACCCGTTCCCTATGGGCATCACTCCCTGAAAGTTGGAACAAGTATTGGCTATGCGATTTTCCCAAATAGCGCTGATGAGCTTTCTAAATTGATGAAAATTGCAGATGGTGAAATGTACGAAGATAAACAGTTCAGCAAGAAATCAGCACAAAAACAAGCATGAACATGGGTATTCCTTTATCATTCGTTCTTTGTTCTGTTCAATTGAATTTGTGAGCCTTTTGAAGATACACTCATCAGGTTGTTTTTGTATATTTGATTGCTCCCATTCAAACCTCAACTTTGCGGAGATGCACATATGGATGCCCCACTCTACTCCATTCCTTTGAATGACATTCGGGGAAATTCACTGAGTCTTGAAGTTTTTCATGGAAAGGTGTTGTTCATTGTCAACGTCGCCTCGAAATGTGGACTCACTCCGCAGTATGAGGCTCTGGAGAAAATGTACGAGAGTTACAAGAACCGCGGGTTTGAGGTTCTTGGTTTTCCTGCCAACGATTTCCTCGGTCAGGAACCTGGAACGAACGAAGAAATTGTTGAATTCTGCACGGCGAAATTTGGCGTAAAATTTCCAATGTTCGCAAAAATCACCGTCAAGGGCGATAATATTCATCCCCTGTACGACCACCTCACCACAGCTTTGCCCACAGCAACTAAAAGCCCCAGCAGCGATTTTGAGCAACGTCTTGAAGGCTTTGGACAAAAGCGCAGCTCGCCCAAAGATATTCTGTGGAACTTCGAAAAATTTCTCGTTTCGAGAACGGGCCAAATCATTTGTCGATTTGCGCCGGACATGAAGCCAGATGATCCGACCGTCATTGCTGCAATTGAAAAAGCACTCGGCTAAACCGAGTGCTTTTTTTCTTGTCCGCTGTTCACGCCCATCGGCATTGAGTCGATTGAGTGTCCCCGAAAAGTCCTTAGTGACCATCCGTCTGCGTGAGATGGATGTGAGGAAGTGAGCTGTCGACAGTGTCGTGTTTGACGTTCTCGTCTTTCTTAGAAACCTGCTTTTCACCGACTTTGCGCTTCACAGCATCGCGCTCGAGCAAATAGTCCTTGGTGTAAACCCATTTCTGCTCGGCGAGCCCGGCCATTGAGTACTCTGGCCCAAGACGAATAGCGTCAACTGGACATGCCTCTTCGCAGTATCCACAGAATACACAACGCAGAATGTCGATTTCAAAACGCGCAGGATACTTCTCGATGCCCTTATCAGGGCTTTCACCTGCAACGATTGTAATACACTGCGCAGGACAGTTGGTCGCACACAAGAAACACGCAGTACAGCGCACACGACCATCCGGACGTTTAGTCAGAAAGTGGGCACCCTTGAAACGATCTGAGTACTGATATTCAACCTCAGGCCACTGAACCGTGTTGGATTCTTCGAGTCCAAACACCTGTTTGGTGAAGGTCACCAAAGTGGTGCCCAATCCCAACAACGAGGTTGCAAGGTAACCATTCTTAAAATTGCGCTCGGGATCCCGAGAGACGTTCACATAAGCCATGTGTCATTCACCTCGATTAAACTGCGGACTGAGCAAGTTTGCTCATATCGGCGAAATACTCATCCACACCCTTGACCGTTGTAAACACGGGAGCGTTCGCTCTGAGTTTCTGAGCGACGCCGTTGAAGTTCACAAACGTTCCACTCTTTTCTGCAAACGTCTTCACCGGAAGGCGCAACCACATTTTCTTGGCTGCATCTGACAAAGAGTTTCCAAAATAAACAGTCTTTTTGAGCTCGGCGAAACGCCCAAGAGCTTTGTTCAAATTTGGATATCCAGCTTCAACTTCTGGGCCAAAAATCAACGTAAGCTCTGGCGCTGCGCCAGCCAAAGGAGCAAGATCGCCCTTCAACATTGTTGCCGAGATGCCTTGCTCCTTGAGCACATCCATCATGCCACGAGTGTTGGGGTTACGATCGCCGCGGAAAAGAATTCCATCAAAGTCATCCGCTTTTTCCGACTCATCGCGCCAAACGAAAACCTTAGGTGCGCCCTTAAGCACACTCTTCAGCGTTGCCAACGTTGATGCATATTCTTCGTTCGTGAACTGAGCAGTGAGTACCAAAGCAACTTTGTCTGCTGCCAGACCTTTCGCTGCATCGGTCAGAGCTTGAAGCGCTGCTGCGGTCGAAATGTTTTGACCATTAAGCTGCGGAGAAGCCAGACGCGCAGAGGCGTTGAGGTGTTCATACATCGTGCGACCCACATCGCACATCCAGTGTCCATTGACGTCTGGATTGTGACGAGGTTTGAGACGATAGTACTCGCGCTGATTGCTGTTTTGGAACAGATTTACATTACAGCCCGTCGAGCATCCCGGACAAACCGTTTTGGTCTCTTTCAAAAACCACACGCGACATTTGAAGCGAAAATCTTTCGCTGG
>CAYWSV010000039.1:8603-16591 GCA_964460155.1 uncultured Oligoflexia bacterium
GTAGCTGTAGTTGTGCTTAATTTTGCGGTCGGGGTAAGTACCGATTGTCGCCTGGTCACCGCGATTGAAAATTCCAAGCGTGCTTGTCTTGGTGACTTCGTCTTCAAACCGAACGCAACGCGAACACAAAATGCAGCGCTCGGTATCGAGAACGAGAGTGTCGCCCACGTCCAAAGCCTTCGGTTTAAGAACCTTTTGGTCTTCCATCTGCGACTGATATTTACCAACTTTCATGTAGTAATTTTGCAGTTCGCATTCACCAGCTTGATCGCAAATCGGACAATCAAGTGGGTGGTTAATGAGATGAAATTCAAGAGCCCACTTATGGGTTTCTTTCACTTCATCCGACACGGTGTCCACTTTCATGCCTTCGGTCGCAGGTGTGTTGCAGGCAATTTGCAACTTTGGCATGCCCTCGACTCTCACCATACAAAAGCGACACACACCGGCAATGGAAAGCCCCGGATGCCAGCAGAAATGCGGCACAGACACTCCAGCCTTTTGAGCGGCGTCCATGATTGTGCTTCCCGCAGGAACCGTGACCGACTGATTATTAATGCTCAAGGTGACCTGATTCGACATCGTGCTTACCCTTGTCCGTGAGCAGAGCTCTTTTTCTTGTAATATTCCAAAAACTCATGAGCGAATTTCTGCGGAATGCTGCGCGCAGGACCAGCCGCCGCATCCGAGAATGTGCAAATTGTGCGGCCCATCATCTTGCCTGCCACTTCTGCAATCTTTTGCTCGTCACCGGGCTGACCTTCGCCATGCACGATTGCGCGCGACATCTTGAGCAACCAACCTGTGCCTTCACGACAAGGTGTGCATTGTCCACAAGATTCATCTTTGAAAAAGTGCATGAGGTTTTCGAGAACTTCGACCATACTGACATCTTCAGGAATCACAATAACAGCGCCTGAGCCCAGCATTGTTCCCGCTGAAGCAAATGCCTCGTAGTCCATGGTCATGTTTTCGATTTCGGCAGCCGTCAGGACAGGCGCAGAAGCACCTCCTGGAATCACGGCTTTGAGTTTCTTGCCACCAATCAATCCACCGCAATCTTCGTAGATGAAGCGTTTGAGCGGATAACCAAGCGGAAGTTCGTAGCATCCCGGACGCACAACTGGACCGCTGATGTTGAATAGCTTGGTTCCTGCAGACTTCTCAGTCCCGAATTTCTTGTAAGCTTCGGCACCGTTGCGAATGATCCATGGCACCACCGCGAGTGTTTCTACATTGTTCACAATCGTCGGTTTGCCCAAGTAACCTTTAACGGCAGGAAAAGGAGGCTTCAGTTTCGGCTGACCCTTCTTGCCTTCAAGAGAGCTAATGAGACCCGTTTCCTCGCCGCAAATATATGCACCTGCTCCAATGTAAACATCCATATGATGTTTGAAGCCCGTGCCCATGACGTTATCGCCCAGATAGCCTGCGTCGTAGGCCTCTTTGATTGCTTGTTCACACCACGCGATTTCATCGTAAAATTCGCCGCGCAGGTAAATGTAACTCTTGGATGCACCAATCGCGTAAGCCGCAATCAATTTGCCTTCAATCAACATGTGCGCATTCAATTCGGCAATGTAGCGATCCTTGTAGGTTCCAGGCTCACCCTCGTCGAAGTTGGTGATAAGGTATTTTTCACCCTCGCCCTTGGGCACAAATCCCCATTTCATTCCCGTGGGAAAGCCCGCACCACCGCGGCCGCGCAAGCCCGAAGCTTTGACGATATTGATGACTTCCTCTTGGCTCATTTTGCCTTTGAGGATTTTTTCAAGCGCCGCATACCCACCGTGTTTCTTGTAGACCTCAAGCGAACGGCTGTTGGGCACGCCCTCAAGTTCGGTCAGAATTTTAAATTCGTTCGGCTGACGGCCATTGTATGCGCTGTTCATTACCGGCATGCTTCACCCCTCATTTCTGCGCAGCGCGAGCAGCCAAATCAGCTGCGCACTTTTTAGCTGCGGCGGGAAGTTCTTTTTTGCTGTAATCATCAATCAATTTGCGTGCGAGTTCAGGTGTGACGTTCAGGTGTCGATCTTTGTTGACCAGAGCCACTGGCGCGTAACCACACACACCCAAACACTCTACTTTGTGGCACTCGAAAGGAACGGGTTTGCCGTTTTTCTCGGCCTGAGCAATATGGGCTTTTGCTTCAGAGATTGTTTTGTCGGCACCGTGCAACCAGCACGAAATACTTCCACACACTTCAAGACGGTATGGCTTCGGCGGTGCCTTGCGGTACATCGTGTAAAAGCTCAGCACTTCATTCACATCAACCACACTCAAGCCATGCTCTGCCTCAAGTGCCTGCACAGCTTCAGGCGAAATCCAGTCGTTTTCGTCTTGAATCGCGTGAAGAATGGGAAGGATGCTTGAGCGCTTGGTTTCATAACGACCCAAATAACCTTTAATCTTTTCGTTCAGACCAGCAGAAAAATATGATGCCATTGCAAAACTCTCCAACCTGACCTTAACGGTCGAGCTCTCCGGCGATGATATTGATTGAACCCAGTGCAGCAACTGCATCGGCCAGTCGCCCGCCGATGCACATCTGCGCAAATCCGCTCATGAGCGCAAAGCACGGTGGTCGGCACTTCACACGGTAGGGCGTACCCGAACCATCGGAAATGACATAGAAGCCCAACTCTCCGTTAGCGCCTTCGACCGCGTGATACACTTCACCCTTGGGCGGTTGAACACCGTTAATAATGAGCATGAAGTGATTCATCAGGCCTTCAATGTTGCCGTACACATCTTTTTTGCTCGGCAAAGAAATGGCCTTGTTGTCGATTGCAATTGGACCTTCGGGCATATTGTTCAAGCACCAGCGCAAAATACGGATGCTTTGACGCACTTCTTCCATACGCACAAGGTAACGATCGTAGGTGTCACCCTTCGCACCAACAGGCACGTCGAACTCAACTTGGTCGTAGAAGTAGTAAGGATCATGCTTGCGCAAATCCATCTCGTATCCGGTTGCACGCAAACACGGACCAGTGAATCCCCATTCGATGGCTGACTTTTTATCAATGGCCCCCGCACCGCGCGTACGTTGGACGAAAATACGGTTATTCGTGAGCAGCTTGTCCATTTCCTCATGGGTCTTGGCAATTTGCTCAACAACTTCTTTTGCGTCTTGAATCCAACCTTGTGGAAGATCAAAACCCAAACCACCAATGCGAGTGAGCGATACTGTCAGTCGCGCACCACACAATTTTTCAAAAAGGGTGTAAACCTTTTCGCGCTCATTAAACATGTAGAAGAAGCCAGTCAGCGCACCAAGGTCAACCGCGTTTGTACCAATGCAAACGTAGTGGTCGATGATGCGTGACAACTCGTCGAGCACCATGCGCATCATCGTTGCTTTCGGTGGCGCCTGAACACCAAACATCTTTTCGATTGTCGCAGCCCATGCATTGTTGTTGATGGGTGCCGAACAATAATTCAGACGGTCGGTGTATGGAATAATTTGATTGTAGTTATGCGTTTCGCACATTTTTTCGAAACAGCGATGCAGGTAGCCGATCTCGGAATCACATTCCTTGATCATTTCACCGCCGTCGATGACCGCCATAAAGCGCAGTGTTCCGTGTGTTGCCGGATGCGCAGGACCAATGTTGATCCACATCAGGTCATCGTCATGCTTTTTCATGAGCCGCTCACGGTCCGCCTCGAATGAGTGTTCAAGCGGTGCGCCCGACATCGGCTGAATTTTGTCGGCGGGATAATCTTTGCGGAGAGGGTATCCAACGAATTCTTGATGACACAAAATACGTCGCAAATCGGGGTGGCCATCGAAGCGAATTCCGAACATATCGAAAGCTTCACGCTCGAACCAATTCGCGCCCGCCCACACAGGGGTGACCGACGGAACCGCTTCACCATCACCAACAGGTGTTTTGACTCGCAAACGACGATTCAATTCTTTGTTCAAAAGGTGATAAACAACGTCGAAGCGCTTCTCGCGTTCGGGCCAATCAACACCGCAAACATCAAGCAGGAAGTTGAAGCCATGCTTTGATTTCAGGGTCTCCATCACCGAGAGAAGTTTTTCCTTCGGCACGGTGATTGTCTGCTCATGACGCTTATCAGTCCGTTCTTCGAAACTGAATTCAGCACCTGAAACAGAAGTTTTAAGTTGAGCAACAAGATCGGCATAAAACGGATTCGCGTTATCCATCGGCTCGGGGCCTCCGCTCATTCGACGGCTTGGTTTAAACTTGTGCAGATTCTTACAAAAACACGCACATACAAAGTCATCAGCTGCCAGATGTCAACCTATCCACCGGCCCCGGGGGGAAAGTGGTCTTTGATTTGACTGCCAGCTCTTCGCAACTTTATTCGAGGGTCGCATAATCATCGAGAACATCAAGCTCAAAGTCGGATAATTCTCCGTTTTTAAAACGCACACAATTGAGGCACAATGAACGAAATACTTGTCTGTGCTGGAAAAACCATCAATCAACGGCACATTCAACGCATCGCCGATGCGCTGCATCGGGGTGAAGTCATCGCGCTGCCTACGGAGACGGGCTACTGTTATGCGGGACTCGCTAACCACAAAGCCACACATCCGTCCTTGCTCAGACTCAGAGAAGCTCACCCACGACAGAAGCCTTTCAGCCTGCTTTGTTTTAACGCAAAAGCAGTTAGCGACGTTGCGCAGGTGTCGACATCTGCCATCAGGATTCTAAACAGAGTCCTGCCGGGACCATTCACGCTGATTCTCCCGATCCATAAAAACACACCCAAAACATCAACCGGCGAGTTCCGCACTACGGTTGGTGTTCGCATTTCGGGCCATCCTATCGCTCAAGCCGTATGCGCAGCGGCGGGTGAACCTCTTATGGTGACCAGCGTCACAGACGGCGAGGAAATAATTGCTGAGGGCTATGCTGAATCGGATTTTGAGCCCGAACTCGAACGTTGGTGGACAACCGCCGAAGGCATTCTTCGTCACTCGAAGAATCTCGTGGGTCTCGTCATTACGGGCGAAGAGCCCGTACCATTGCATGTCTCAACGATACTCGACTTAAGTGACGACAATGATGTCCGTGTGCTGCGCGACGGCGGCTGGGATATGAGTTTATTTTAAATATAAATTTAAAATCCTTTCAAAAATCTGTTACGAAAGGGACAAGTGCATGAGAAAATTTACAACGCGAACACTCACAGCGGTCTGTGCACTTTCAGCTCTTGGGTGTAAGACCCGTGATTTCAACTCATCCGCAAAAGAACAATCCAGTTCGAATTTGGCACAACTAAAAATCAATTTTTGCGGCGCAATCTCTGGTCAGTCACCTCTTTGGACTGCAGAACAGGTGCAGCAAGAGATTCAGAATCTCATCAATGAACAAGGCCACAAAAGCAGTGGACTGTCTGTTTATCCTGAAGTTTATTTGGCCATGACACGCCAACGCGACAGCGCACGTTGCGACTCCAAAAACAAGATGTATCCCACGATCGAACTCAACAGAAAACTCAATGATGCGCTGGCCGACACAATGACAAAAGGATTAGTGGCCGGACAACGGGCGTGTTTATTCTCTTTTGCAAATCCGAACACAACGATCCCAACAATCGGTCAACAACTGTGCGCACTCAACCGCGAAGCTCTCGACAAGCAATGGTCTTCGTTTGAACTCGCCATGGGATCAACCGCTCTTTATCTGACCAGCATCATGGGACTCGCTTTATCTTCCTTGCCGCATGCGGACGTCTTGTGGATAAGCACTCCTTATCAAAGTGTGCAAAGCCGAGTGGCATACATGAAAAAAGACTTCAGACCCGTTTATGATGCCTTCAATCTTTTTCTTTCAAACAATCTACATACTGTGGCCGATGTTCTGCTGAAAGAAAATCGTATCGGCTGCAAGCTTTTTAAGACTGCGGCTCAAGTTGTCGAAATCACCCGCGCACCCACACTCCTTTTTCAGGGCATCCGCGACAAAACATTTGACCTCGGAGTTGAGCTGGCTTTGGCTTGGCCACGGGGATTGCATCCATTCACTGCGGGCGAAGCCACATGGAACGTCACGCGGACTTTTGGAGTTTTTGCAAAAGAACCCGAAGCTCTTGTTGGCCTCAGAGCACATGCGCAGGATGCTGTGAGGCTGTTTAAACACCCACTATTTAAAGCTTTCAAAAACACCGATGCAACGACGTACGTTTCCGGTCAGGGGCTCACCTGCCCGATTGCACCTACAAAATGACCATTCCACAACGAAAATGAAACAAAAAAGGCCGCACGTGCCGGCGGCCTCTTCATATTCGGATGTGCGTTTGTAGATTCAGGGGTTCACGACTTGCACTGTTGCCCCAGGAGCGCCGTTGGTTCCAGGAGTCTCGGGTGCATTGCAGACAGTCTCAACTAAGGCCGCGGAAGTAGCGTCATAGGCCCACTGTGTATACGCTTTGACACCCTGAGTGCTGTACTGACAACCTTTTACCTTGCCCGTGGTGGGGCACCCGGAGGTCGCGTTGAACGTACCGTCAATCTGCGAGCATGTTGTGCGGTATTGTTCAATAAGGGGCGTCGTATAGAGCTCAAAACAAAGCTTTTCATCTGACTTATTGCACGAACCTACAGTCGAAAGTCCAGGCACGCTTGGTGAAGAACCGCTAGAGGAGTCCTTCGAGCAAGAGACCAGCGACAAACACGAAGCAACGAAAACGGATGCACATAGGGTACGCATGGGTGAACCTCACTTAAACGTATTTAAAACGCCCACTCTCGGTCGAGGACCGAACGCCTTCCGGCCGATACAACCACCAAAGCCAGTGTACGCATTGTATTCAGATCGACCGATGGCATCAATGCAGCCCCAGAAAGCGAAAAAAATTACGGGCATTTAAATTGACCAATTCATCAAAACTCTGATCCCTCAGCCGACTTGCAACCCGCACGACCTCGATAAGATACTGAGGTTCATTCGGAGCCGGACGCTGCCCATCTGGCAATTGCGGCGATAAATCGGGTGAATCAGTCTCGAACAAAAGCGAGGACTCAGGGCACTCCGCAAGCGCCTTTTGCACTTTACGCGCATCCGGCCACGAGGCCACCCCTCCAAAACTTGCAAATCCGCCCTTCTCGGCAAGCCATTTCAAATCTCCGGCTGGGCCTCCATAGCAATGAATCATAAATTTAAGCGGACCAGTCTTAAGCACCGAGTTCAATGCCTCGACTGTATGTTGCCACGCAGAGCGGCTATGAAGAATGATCGGCAAATTTAATTCGAACGCCATTTTAACACAGTGATCAAAAGCAAAATGCTGAGCCTTAAGAAGCTCGTCTTTGTGGGTCCAATCTGCCCTGACCAATGCCGAAGCATCAAAACCGGTTTCACCCAACGCCCAAAAAACATCTCGATGTTTTCGCGCCAAAACACAAAATTGTTCAACATCTTCCTGCGCTCTCATCGAATCAAAGAGCCCATCAGGCGTGCGCCAGCGTGTTGCAATTTCCATGGGATGCAACCCCAACGTGGGAAGCACAATATATCTATCAGGCGAATTCAAAAGCTCTAAAAAATCAATACAACGAGCAACTCGAGGAACAACAAAATCGGGAAAGTTTTTGAGCAAAGCAACCGTCTGTGCGGGCCACACACCCGCACTCAAATTCCCCCGCACTCCACGGCTCAATGCGCGCGCACAGACTTCACGCCAAGCCACTGCATCGAAAGCATCTGTGTGTGCATGTGTATCAAACAAAAACGAATATTCGCGCGCAATCGCTGTCATTCTTTGCTCGCCAACCACGATTCCAAATAACCTTGGGTGTCGGGAAAAAAGTAACCAACACCGAAGGTGAACGAGGCCCAATTTCTAAAACCAACATATTTACGCTGGTCCAGAGTCTCTTTATTGATCGAACCAAATCCATGCATACCAATTTGGAAAAAGATATTTTTGCTCACATAGGACACCCAATCGACACCGACGTGAGCGAGTGGGTAAGGCTGAAGCGTGCGATTCTCTGACTGATC
>CAYWSV010000039.1:16601-21645 GCA_964460155.1 uncultured Oligoflexia bacterium
CCAAGAAGTGCCTGAGACTTTGAATGTTTTGTGGTTGATTTGTAGAGTCCCAGTCCCAGCCCAAAACACCCGCGCAAGGCTCCGGCTGGCGTGTGAAAAGACAGTGACGCATCAAACGGAACCGACAACACATATCCCGTAAAGTCGTTGCTTCCAACTGCATCGGGATTCGATTTCAAGAAAGCCGCACCCTCGGGCTGAGTTTCATCGATCGTGATCCGGTTGTGCAGCGAATCAAAAAACAACGATGGTCCTGCCTCAAATCCCACATCCCACGTATCGTATTGATCGGGATGTTTTACAGAGGTTACACTCAGTAAACCAATCAAACCGCCGCGCCGAATCAATTCATCGCGCACAGGAACACGAGGCTCGATCGTTAATTTTGGCGTCGCTGCTGAAAGAGCAAAACTGTTTGGAATCAAACGCAACGACTGCCCCAAGGTTTGCCTGAACCAGCCTGACTTCAGGCGTTCAAATTTTTGTTTCGAGAAAGTTTTCTTAAATGAAGATATCTCTTTCTTCTTATACAAGTCGACGAGTTTGAATTGAATTTCAATTTGGGTTGGAGTCTGTCGCACGAGCGACATATCGACTCCGCGAGAAGCCTTGGTGTCTCGCAAAATCTGCACCAATTTTTTTTCCATCTCAATCTGAAACAATTCATCAAACAGTGAGCCGTTAAAAGAAGATCTCTTGAGCGCCGCAACGGTGTCTGAGGGGCTCACAAAAGAATTGCAACTTCTATCAAAACGCTTGATGAATTCTTGCCCTTCAGCCATCAGAGAATATGACAATCCAATATCATCTTGAGCCAGTTTTGGCGGGAGAATGAGGACTGGCGCACAGCTCTCCTGCAATTCGCTTTTTACAGCCTCGGGAAGATCAACTTCAGCTGAAATCATTCGCGGACATTCAAAAGCACTGCCATTTAAAAAATCCAGACCAACCCCGGTCGCAAAAACCACACCAGCAAGCACCGGATAAACGTACGTTGCAGCTGCCAGCGCAAGATTACCCAGAAGGGAGGTCCCATAACGGTACTGACAATTAACTTTGACCTTCTTTACAAAGTCACCGGAGTAGTAATTTAGCGTCAATTGACGGGCGCGCTTCACTTCGTCCGTGAACGGTGTCTTTGCTTCACTGCCTGTGAGATATGAATTCACAGCCAGATTTAATCCACGCGGGCGCGAGTCAAAGGCAATCGTTTGCTGCGTTCCACCGACTGTTGCGCAACCAAACAACGCTGCGAGCAGCACGAGAACGCAGATCTTGTTCATTCCTCTGAAGCCCACCAGCACAACTCCCTTGCTCAATCTCGAGCAGCAGCACCCACGTAAACACCCGACATCCGCGAGGTCAGTTTAAACTCAGGCCTGATACTGAAATTCGAAAATTTAAGGTTTTTGATACTCACACCCGACTGCCCCAAACCACGAAAGCCTTGCGCAGCCAGAATATCGTTCAATTCCTCTGGACGAATAAATTTGCGCCAGTCATGCGTTCCACGCGGAATACGCCCAGAGACCCATTCCAAAGCGACAATCATCCACAAAAATGAAAAGGTTGTACGATTGATTGTGTCGTAAAGAAAAACTCCATTCGGCCTGAGAACCCGCCGAATTTCAGCCATAACTGAGCTCAAGTCTGCTACATGCTCAAGGACGTCGACGCACACAACAGCGTCGAACTCTCCATCAACGGCCGGAAGCTGCTCACCCGTGCCAACACGATAGTCAATAGCAAGACCGGCAGCTGTCGCATGTTGACGCGCAACGGCGACCAGCGGCGCAGCAGGATCAACACCAACAACACGCGCTCCCCTGCGTGCCAACTCTTCC
Source organism: uncultured Oligoflexia bacterium (assembly GCA_964460155.1). Taxonomy (GTDB): domain Bacteria; phylum Bdellovibrionota_B; class Oligoflexia; order Silvanigrellales; family Silvanigrellaceae; genus RFOM01. Next base: position 18,446 of record CAYWSV010000039.1, read on the forward strand.
GAGACAAAACCGCCTCCACACCCCAAATCCAACACACGTTTGCCAGACCAATCGCTGATCCATTGGTCAAAATAGGTAAACCTGACTGGGTTTAGATGAATCAAATCCTGAAACGGCCCCGATTCATCCCACCAAGATGCGGCCAAATCACTATACTGCTGCAAATTGTTCATCGTCAGAGCCCGCCCGTTTCGCCATATTGGCAAATGTAAAACAGCTAGTATAAACCATGCCGCCGATGTTTTCGCTGAACGAGAACACAGGCTGAACACTCGCAAGATGCGGAATCACAAATGACACACAAGGATGCCACGCAGGCGCTTTTTTTCCAACCCGATGCCGAGAGTGACCTCCGGAGGCTGGTCGAGCAAAGCCTTGATGCTGCCATCGATTTTCTCAATCCTCAGCGCGAGAACAAAATTCACAGCGACTTAAACCTCCCCGATCTGGAAGCGCTGTTTCACGAAGTCGAGCTTCCCTCTCAGGGGCTGGGTGCTGAAAAAGCACTTCGTCAAGCCATCGACCGTGTTGTCCGTCATTCCGTTCATGTGTCAGACCCGCGCTTCATCGGTCACATGACAGGAGCAACACCTTATTTCCACCTTGGCCTCGAATTGCTCATTGGAGCGCTCAACCAGAACGTCGTCAAAATTGAAACAGCTTTGTCGGGAAGTTTTGTTGAGGGTCAATTATTGGCTTGGATCCACAGGCTCATCTACAGCAAAAATTCCGACTACTACAAAGCCCGTATGCACAAACCAGATATGTGTTTTGGCAACGTCACAAGCGGCGGCACTCTGGGTAATCTGACGGCACTCGCGGTTGCGCGCAATAAAAAGATCCCACGCTGCCGAGACTGGGGTGTGAGCGAAGCTCTCGAACGCATGGGCAAGAAAAAGGTCGGCATCTACGCCAGTAAAAGGGTCCACTATTCGATCCGCAAAGCAGCTTCTGTTCTTGGACTCGGCACTCAAGCAGTACACGAGATTCCAGTTGTTCCCTTTACAAATCAGATCGACATTCATGCGCTGGAAAGAACACTTTCCCAACATCAGGCACAAGGAATTCTTCCTCTCGTGATTGTTGGAGTGGCGGGCAGCACCGAAACAGGCAGCGCAGATGATCTGCTAGCATTGTCGGCCGTGGCTCAAAAAACCGGGGCTTGGTTTCACGTAGACGCTGCGTGGGGAGGCCCGCTGCTGTTGTGCGACGAAGGACGCCAACTCCTCAAAGGCATCGAACTCGCCGATTCCGTGATCATCGACGGCCACAAGTTATTTTTCGTCCCCATGGCTCAAGGCATGGTGGTCTTTAAAGATGAGTCAGCCTTGGATGTTCTGCGACACACGGCGCGCTACATTATTCGTTCTGGAAGTGTCGACCTTGGTCGAACAAGCCTCGAAGGCAGCCGACGTTTTGATTCGTTTAAACTTTGGTTTGCCTTGTGGGCGATAGGCCGTAAAAATTACGCTCAGCTCATGGAGCACTCTTTGAGCCTTGGTCAGTCTTTTGCAAAGCTCATCAATTGTTCGGATTGTTTCGAACTCACAAGCGAAGTGAAAAGCAATATCGTCACTTGGCGCTACGTACCGTCAGTTTGGAAAAAGAAAATCGAACAACTCAGGCACTCAGCAGCCACTCAGAAGCGAGCCGACGTCAGAGATTCAGCACTGCAACAATTAACCGCCCTGCTCAATGAAACCACCGTTGAAATACAAAAAATTCAACGCCAAAGCGGAAAAAGTTTCGTTTCCCGTACGACTCTCGAATCGGTCATCGTGGGAATTGACACCGTCGTGTTTCGGGCAGTGCTGTTTCATCCTCTCACGTCTTCCGAAATCCTGTCCGAAGTACTTGCCGAGCAAAAGAGCATCGGTGAATCGGTCCTCGCACGCTTGTGGCCCAAGTTTGAATCTCAGCTGACGGAGTGGGAAAAGCCCATTTCAAAGGCAACGGAAATCTGACTCAGGTCATAATCGGCAAAACGATTGCCAAAATGCTCCAACTGCTTAAACTTTGAATCTGACATCCGTCGACTTGCCTTGGAGGATTTCAATGGCTGAAAAGAAAGCAAACGTCCGAACGCTTCCGCTACTGCCCTTGCGGGAACTTCTCGTGTTTCCGCACACAGTCGTGCCCTTGTTTGTCGGACGAGAAAAGAGCATCAAAGCTCTGGACGACGCGATGTCCCGCAACCGCGAGATCTTCCTTGCGGCACAACGGAAATCGAAGACCAACGATCCGACTCCCGAAGAAATTTACGAGTTCGGAACCATCGCTCAGATTCTTCAGCTTCTCCGCCTTCCAGATGGCACGGTGAAGATTCTGGTTGAAGGAAAGCGCCGCGCAAAGATCAGCCGCTACGTTGAAAGCAACGACCTGCTTGTTGTTGAGGTGGCCGAAATCGCTGAACCACCCGGACAGGCTGTCGAAAACGAAGCGCTCGTTCGCACTGTCAAAGCAGCTTTCGATACATATGTGAAGCTCAACAAAAAAGTTCCGCCAGAAATGGTTTTCTCGATTTCATCGATCGAAGATGAAAGTCGTCTGGCCGACACGTTGGTTGTTCAGCTGGCAAACCTTAAGCTGGCATACAAGCAACGCATGCTCGAAACTGTTGACCCAGCTAAGCGCCTTGAAGAGATTTTCGGAATTATTCAATCCGAAATCGAAATTCTGCGCGTCGAAAAGAAGATTCGTGCACGTGTCAAACGTCAGATGGAAAAGACTCAAAAAGAGTACTATCTGAACGAACAAATGAATGCGATTCAGAAGGAACTGGGCAACTTCGATGATTCTCGCACTGAAATTGCAGAACTCGAAAGCAAGATTAAGTCCAAGAAACTTTCTGACGAAGCACGCGACCGCCTCAAGAAGGAACTCAAGAAACTGCGCGGCATGAGCCCGATGAGTGCCGAAGCGACGGTCGTACGTAACTACATCGACACTGTCCTCACGTTGCCTTGGGGTGAATACAGTACACTTCTGCGTGATCCGAAATTCAGCGAAGAAGTTCTGGAAGCCGACCATTTTGGATTGGATAAGGTGAAGGAAAGAATCCTTGAGTATCTTGCTGTGACAAGCTTGTCCGACAAACTCAAAGGTCCAATTCTGTGCCTTGTTGGCCCTCCAGGTGTCGGTAAAACAAGTCTTGCACGCAGTATTGCGCGCGCGACAGGTCGTGAGTTCGCTCGCATCGC
>CAYWSV010000040.1:0-704 GCA_964460155.1 uncultured Oligoflexia bacterium
GGAGGCGGTGGCGGTTTTCCAGCGACCGTTGGTTGTGCTGGTGGTTTTGCATCGGGTGTAGCAACGGATGGCGCTGGCGTTACTTTAGCTACCGGCGGCGTTGCAGGAGTTGGTGGCATAGGAGCAGCTGGCGGTTTGACCAAATCGCTTGGTGATGCTTGACGCTGTTGAGTGTCAAAATCTTCATCGGTAATTTTTGTTTTCGAACTGTCTGCCTGAAATGAAAATTCGGTTGCCTCAGTTTGAGTCTTTTCTTGAGAAGACGACGCCTCTGCCGGACGAGCCGCAGTTGGACGCGGAGTAGATTTGGCGTTTTTAGGTTTGTCGGAGTCTAGCTCGCTTTTGGATAAGACGCGTTCCATTTCCGTAAGGTAACGGTCGAGGCGTCGGGCAATGCGCCGAACGATCAACTCCTCAGACTCTTTCCTTTCGCTTGCGCGATGCATGTAATCGCGTTCTCCTTGCAAACCAAGCAGTGGCAGAAGAATATTAACAATGTGTGTCGTCAATTGACAGTGGTCGGAGTTGACGGAGTTGCATCATTGTCGCCTCGGAGCTGACATTGCCATTGAATTGGCACCGCAGAAAATTGGTGCCATCAGTTACACTCAAAGGGTTAAGAGAATCCTAGTGACCCTATGGCCGAGGTGTTCTCCCCGAACGTTTGAGGAGTTTTAGTCCGCTATGCAGAAAATATTGGGACT
>CAYWSV010000040.1:714-9017 GCA_964460155.1 uncultured Oligoflexia bacterium
GGGACTCGACTTTGGCAGTTACAGCATAAAGGCTGTTGAGATTACACAGACGTTCAACGCATACAAAGTTGAGCGCTTCTATGAGGTCGCTGTACCTGAGATCGAGGGATTAGAACAAGAGCTGGTTGAGTACACTGCAATTCGTCAGTTGTTCAACGAAAACTCGATTGAAGTCGACCGAACATACACGGCGATGAATGGGCTCATGGTCTCAACTCGCACATTCAATTTTCAGAATGTGAAGAAAAGAGATGTTCCTTTAGTCGTTCAAAACGAGCTAGAAACAAATGCTCCATTTAGCCTCGAAGAAACAATCATCGATCAGCAGATTCTCGACACAAACGCAGGTGTGACAACAGTTTTATCTGCAATGTGTCGTAAAGAGAACATCGAAGGCTTCCTGAATGCTCTCAAAGATCTGGAAATCGAACCCAAGGTTATTGATGTTGACTATTTGACGTTTACAAACCTCTTCACATTTCTGGACACAGGTGAATCCCGGTCGAGTGCACCGGCGATGTCAAGAAACCCGATCTGGGACCCAGGCGATCGATGCAAATTGATTCTCGACATCGGCCATCTCAAGACGGCGATGATCCTCATCAACAATAATAAGTTTGTGACTGCCCGTACGATTCGCATGGGTGGGCGCTACATTACCGAGATGCTGTCAAAAGGACTTGGCGTAACTTACGGCGAGGCGCAGCGACTCAAGCATGCGGTGAGTTATCTAGAATACAAACCCGATGCTAAGCCTTCTGAAGGATATGAGCGTGAATTCGCAGTCGCACAGCAAATGGGCTTGGCTGCAACGGATCTTGTCAAAGAGATCATTAGAACGTTGCACTCCTTTAAGGCTCAAGAGAGGCTCGTGCCGTCGCAGATAATTGTGACTGGTGGAACGGCCTGTATTAGAAACATTGTTCAGTTTCTCGAGGATTCAATCGAGATTCCAATTAAGCTTATGGCCTTTGACGAGCAGCGTCTGAAACTTGAGCAAGGAGATGATGATAAAGCCGTCATTTTGTCTCAGGCTCTGGCCATCGGCTTAAGAGGCGTTCCCGGAAAAACTCACTCACAAATAAACCTGCGTAAAGGCGAGCTTGCGCTCGTCGGTAGCTACGACGCTGTCTTTAAACAGATTTCAAACATCTCGCTATTGGCATTTGGATTGGTTGTGTGTCTGGTTGCGAGCTACGGTTTGCGTTGGTGGTTATATACAGATCAGATTGAGTCGCTTAAAAAACAATTTCAGACTGAGGTTCGTCAGACTTTAGGGAATGAGCCCAAGGATTTGAAGAATATTGCCAGCCAAAAGAATTGGGATCTCAAAGTCTACTCGGACCGTGCTTTCAAAATTATGGATGAAGATTCACGTTCGAAAAAAGCAGCTATAGATAATTTTTTGAATATGAAGAGCGCTGTTCCGCTTAAGGTGATTCGAGATGTCTCTCAAGCATTTGATAAGAGCATCACGCTCGATATTACAAACTTCCACGTTCGTTCGAACGGAACGGTAGATATCGAAGGTGAGACAGTCGATTTCCCAACTGCGGAGAAGATTGGTGGCATCCTGCGCGGTCTAACAATTTTCCAAAATGTGAAAATAAACAATCCCGAAAAGATTCCGGGTTCTGAAAAGGTAAAATTTAGCGTGAGCGCAAACATCAAAGAGGTAAACTGACATGAGTACGGGTACGAATAACTTGGCGGAAGGGAGCCAGACCGATATTCCACGTTGGTTGCTGCCGATTCGAGAGGTGATTTTCGGAAAGCAGAACGAGCGTATTGAGTACTTCATGGACAGCTATTTTAAGCTGCCCGCGGAAGGACGAACTGCGGTTATTGCTGGCGCTTTTCTGCTCGCTGGTCTGACAGTTTTTGGTTTTATCGCACTTTATTTGTCCGCACTCACAAATCTGCAGACAAGGTTGGATCAATCATTTCAGGCGATGAATACCTTACGTGCAAAACAGGTTGAGTATACGGTCACCAAGAAAAGATTCGATGAACTTGAAAAAAGAATCGCGAACGTAACGAGCAGCCTGCAAATTATCTCACTGTTGAATGACAAGTCGAAGTCGCTGGGAATTAACGAATTTCCCGGTATCAATAAAGCCGACAAACCGTCTTCAGAAAAGGATTTCATTCGAAATACTTTGTTGTCGGATAAATATAAGACAGTGCGCTCGGAATTTCGTCTATCCAGCATCAGTCTGAAGAAGATTATCGATTTTGTTGTTGCAATTGAGTCGGATGATAAAATGCTCAGAGTCTCGGATCTGAGAATCAAAGGGTTGTTCCAAAACAAATTATTTTTCGATGCCACAATTGCTGTGGACAGCATTGAACCTAAAAAATAAATCGATAGACGGGGTTTCCTTAGAATGGATAAAACTCAACCACAGAGCAGTCTGATTGTCGAAGACCTTCCCGTGCTCAATCCGGATAAGGAAATTGAAGTCGAAAATGTATCTATGTCTATGTCCCCACTGAGAACACAGCTGGGTACAGATGCGTGGGGAGACGGCATTTCACCCCGTATAAAGAAGACAAAGCGCATGAGGACATTCCTCATATACGGTGGTGTTGGAATCCTCTCGTTCCTGCTCTTTCTGTATATTTCGTTCCCTTTCAACGTTGTGAAGGAAGTTGCTGTAAGTAAGGTCAACGAAGTCTTCATCGAGAACAAGCTGCCAATACGAGTAAGAGTCGCAGGCCTAAAGCTTAAATTGCCGATTGGAATTCAGCTTGAAGAGATTCAGCTCGTCAACGTGAACGACTCAAGTGCAGGCATTAAAATTGGCAGAGCAACGGCCTCTGTGAGTGTGCTTTCGCTCTTGTTGGGAAAGGTTGATGCGGATGTGCGTCTGACCCAGTCTGGCGGAAATGTTGAAATTAACTTTAATGACAAAATTAGTTCGCTTTTGAAAATTGCTCGTTCGCCAAACGTTCGTCTGCCATCTGGGAATTTGAAAGTCGATTTCAAAACCTTTGAAATTGCCCCTTTTATTGCAAATGCATTGGCCTATGTCCGCTCTGGAAACAATCCAGCATTGCAGACCATTCAGCCATTTCTTCGTCTTGAAGTGAGCGGTCAATTGTCAGGCTATGCTCGACTAGCCTTGCCCGACGTAGGTGAATCACTTGAAAAAGCCACAGCAGATGTTGATTTGAAGATTGGCAAAGCCTTTTTCCTGATGAAGGACGAGACTCTAAATATTCCGCGTCAGGAATTTACCGATGCACGGATCAAGGCAAAGCTTCTTAAGAAGTCGATCGACATCCCGACTGAAACAAAGCTCATTGCCAATGACATTGGCATCAATTTGTCTGGTCGCCTGAATGTGTCAGATAACCTCAGTGTGAATGATGTGAAATTGAATCTTGGTTTGGACCTTAAGGGTAAAGTTGAGGAAAATTTCAAAAACCTTCTGCCGATTATTCTTGGGTGCGACATGGCAAAAATGGTAGGCGGTAAGTTGGACGCCGAGCTCAGCGGTGTCATTGGTGCTCTAACATGTAAATAATTCTAATTGACCGGAGGGACTATGAGTTACACGGTGTCTGTTCGTGGTCGTGTCATTGGGTCCCTTGCAGTTCTCTTAGTTACATCCGTGTTTGCTTCAACTGTTTTTGGTCGTGAATCACTTCATTTTTCTAATTCTATCCAGCCGTCTTCGTCAGCCTTCGTTCCTAAGCTTGGTTCTGGAATTCCGCTGTCTCTTGACTCGGTGCTCGAAGATTTTGCACTGACGGGTGTGCGTGATTACCAAATCGGTGATGAGTGGGGAAAGAAATGGGTCGACCCCTCGACCTTGTCTCAGAAAGATCCCATTTTCGTACGTGCAGTTCAGGCTACAGCGTTTTTTAATTCCGCGACTGCTTTTTATCTTGGTCGCTTTTCTGGAACGCATGTTATGGCGACGAATCATCATGTTCTGGGTTCACAATCAGAGTGTGAAGGTCGCACCGTTCACTTCTCCCTTCGAAAGACCAAGTATCGTTGCGATGAAATGATTGGTAGCTGGCCTGAGATTGATTTGGCGCTGTTTACGCTTAAGTCATCGAATTCAGCTGATGCTGATCTCAAGTCTTACGCCGGAGGATTTGATTTCTCTGGGTCGTTGGATGAGGACACTCCATTGTTGACCGCTGGATATGGCATTGCGGGAAATGCCAATCGGCAGATGATGGTGAACGAGAATAATGATTGTCGTGTTGTCTCGGGGCAGAACGAATTCAGATTCATGGCCGATCCTGATCGATTTAATCCAGCAGATTATAAAGCATGGTCATTCGCAACTGGCTGCAGTGTGTCCCACGGCGATTCAGGGTCAGCGATTGTTAACAGAAAGTCGGGAGCTGTTGTGGGCCTGATTTGGACAGGCGCTATTCCTAAAGATTCCAAAATACAAAGCTCACAGTTCATTCGCGAGCTGCAGAACCGTGATGACGAGGAGATCTGGTCGCTTTTGACCTATGCCGTTCCGGCATTAAAAATTAAAGACAAGCTGAATCAGGCTTTGAATTCGGGTGAGCTAAGTGCGCGCCACAAATCAATCGTGCAAGATATTTTAGTGAGTCCAAGATAAATTCAGAGTTTGAAAATTCTATCTTTCAAGGCAGGCAGACGTCCGCGCGCTGCCTGAAGAGTCTCCATTTGAATTCGCGTTTCAAGGATACCCACTTCTTCACCCAGTTGACCGATAATGTGTCCCCAAGGATCAATGACCATTGAGTGCCCCCAGTTTCTTTTCTTTCCTTCTGTGTGAAAACCCGTCTGATTGCATGCAACAACGAAACATTGATTTTCAATTGCGCGCGAACGGAGAAGGACCTCCCAGTGATCTTTACCTGTCTGATGAGTGAATGCTGCGGTGATAAAAAGCACATCAATAGGCCCAGAACGCGAGATTTCGCGTCGAACAATCTCAGGAAAACGAAGGTCGTAGCAAACGATATTCATGCAATGCCATTTGTCGCTGCCGGACTGAATGTTAAAAGTGCTTGTCTCTTCTCCCTGAGCGAAAACATCGGATTCGCAATATAAGGGATTTCCGTTTGCATCTTTCAGATTGAAGAGGTGAATTTTTCGATACACATCAAGTAGCCTGCCATCGGGAGCAAACACTGTTGCTGTGTTATAGACTTTGTTCTTTTGAGGTGTTTTTTCTGCGTGAGTGCCCGCGACCAAATGTATCTTTTGTTGCTTTGCCCAGTTGGAAAGTGTTCTAAACATTCCTTCGCCCAAATCATCGGCGCTTTTGAGTCTGAGGTCGTCGCCACCCATAACAGCAAAAACTTCCGGTAGAACTGCGACGGTCGCGCAGTCGCCAGAGGGTTGCAGAGTGCTCAGCATTTTTTCTATCTGCTGTGTGTTTTCGACAACGTTAACACCAGGGTTGGTCTGGAGACAGTTGATTTTCATAATGTGTCCGTTTCAGCGCTGGTTTTTTAAATAATTGCGCAGACGCTCCGCTTCAGTCGCACCCGATTGACTATCAATGCCATCGGTAATCGAGCCGATCTTGCTCAGGCTGGAATCCGGGGTAGACATTGCTGTCGAAGCGTCTTTGCTTCCCTTCAATGCGTTGTAGATCGTCAGTGCGTCTGAGTCACTCATTTGGTCTATTTTTTCGGTGGTCAACTGTCCAGAGGTGTCGCCAGCGACCTTTTTGGCAACGGTGACGGCAAGTGTGGTTTGCGCAACTGCAAGCTGATAATTCTGTTCATCTGTTCGCTGTTGAACAGGAATGTTACTGAGGGCTTGAACGGCCGATTGCATGTTGGTGATATTTTCCGCGGTTCCGGCAGGGAGAGCTGAACTGACCGTGCTCCAGTTTGATTGCGAGGTATCACCCGACGAAATAGATGCTCCAATCTTCAAAAGGTCGACGCCTGACTTTTTCAAATACGCGTTGGCCAACATCGAGCGCGCCGCTGCGTCGTCAGGATTATTCTTGAGATATTCGTTGAGCGTTGAAATTGCCGAATCAACATCTCCGGATTCAAGAGCCGCCTGAGCTTTTTCAGAATCGGAGCGCTGGACGGCATTTGAAAAAACATTGCCGCTGCCGCAGGAAACGAAAATGGGCGTCGCACTCAGCAGACAGAGCGAGCTCATGAGTGCCTTTGTGTATTTGAGACACACGATACGCCTGCTTTGCTTATTTGGTTCTGCTGGGTGAAAAAGGCCATTTATCCCCTTCATTTTGTCCACCCCACACTCACACGACCATAATAACTTCTGCTTTTTAAGTCGCCCGGATATTTACCAAGCTCCTCGGCAAAAATTCCTGCATCGAGTCTCACCAAACGGCTGTTCAGAAAAACACCATAGGTTGTATATCCCTGATTCAGCCCGCCTTGAACTCCAAGGATTCCTGAAAAAGTCACTTCTGTTCCGATATGTAGTCGCTTGTAAAAATTCTGCTTTGACTTGTTCATTACATCGTAGACGTCCATCGATACACGAGCACGACTGTTCTTCGTTCCTGGTTGCATGGAGAAACCAACATCAATCGTTTGGAGCTCTGCGGTAGGCCTTTCGGACTCTGATTTTCCACCAACGCTGTATGAAAGCCCAAGATTTCGTGCGACGACCGAAAACTCCGGTGACGATTCGGCTTCCGGAGTAAACATTGCTGCGACGTGCGCTCCCACACCAACGCCGCGTTTCATTAAACTTCCAAGAAATGAATTCCCACCAGCATCTTTAAATTTGCTCTGAGCTTCGAGCGCAGAAACACTCAAATTGGCTTCGGCCTTCTGCATGACCAGACCTGTCACACCAAGATGTAGCCGATTCCCCCCAAAACTGCGGCCCACCCCATAGGCAGCACCAACCCGGACGCTGCTCATGACCGTAGCCACGGGCAGACCTGAGAAAGCATCGTTTTTGATTGCCAAATGCAGGTCAGCTCGCTCGATAATCGCGAGCGCTGTGCGTCTGAAACTTGCACCTGTGGCGTTTTGAATACCGAGACGCACGGGCTTTCCAATCACTCCACTCACGATATCCAGCATGTTTTTGTTTGCCTTGACGTCTCTGTAGATTGCAACGCCATTGTCACTGGCTTCGATCTGTGGGCTGACAAGAATAATGTCACCAATGATGCTCTGACTGCGCGCTAGGTTGGCTGGATTAAAAAACAGAGCATCGATTCCACTGACATCGGTGATACCAGCTCCTCCAGAGCCGAGCAGAGGTGCAGACAAATATTCCCGTCGCAGCTCTTGCGCTTGAGCAAATGAACTGAGGAACGTGCCGACAAGCAACGTCCAGATGCATGCGTCTTTTCTCTTGAGACTCAATAAACCCATGAGTCGGCTTCCTCGTTCCAATATGGAATGAATCGGCTTTTTGGAAAAAAAAAACAGACCCCCCGTCAACACTTGGGCGGGGGGTTAGGTTTTTATAAATTAAATCAAATATTTTAGCGCGTTATATTTATCTGTGGCTGACCTGAGGGTTGCTTAAATGCAAGGATGTCCGCCGGCTCGGCGAGGGGGGCCTTCTCGATACGGTCGATTTCGAGTTCCTTTGCAAATACAGCCGTGAGTCCTAGCCAGCGTTCAATCGAGGGCATGACTCGTCCAACAAGAACGTGGCAGGCATCTTTTGTTTGGTTGTGTACAGCAAGCAAAGTTGCGTCTTCAACGTTATGTGCAATCCGGTCAAGTTCACGTAGACAATCCTGCGCAGTTGCGCTCAACTCCTGCGGTGAGCGCTGAAGCAAATCCAAAGGATGTGCTCCCAAAGTCAAAAACGTATGGCAATCCTTGAGCAGAGTATCGAGCTCTTTTTCTGCATAAGTTGTCGCGTCCCACATGCGTAGTGTTGCGACTTTAATATCAAACACAAGAAGCTCAGCCATCTCTTGAGCGACCTGAAGACTTTCAAAAGAGAGCTGCGCTGTATTTTCAATGCGTGCCTCAACAATTTCTGATGCAGAAAGACCGTTGAGTTCGAACAGCTCGGGTTGGTCAAGATCAACATCTTTGCCATTCACTTTGAGCGCAGTCAGGCAGCTCTGACCTCGGCTGGCAATTTGATCAAGCTTTTCGATGAGGGATTTGAGGTCCGTTTCATTTTGAAGCATCGCAAGACGGCGACCATTGACGCGTATATCAGCCATTGTCTCTACTCCCTTTGAAACTTACCGCATCAAGCGTGACGGCGTGGTTCACTGCGTTTCTGAATTTGCGCCATAAGGCTGTGCGCTCGACTGTTCATTGGATCAAGTAGCAGAATGTTTTCCATCAGCTTCGCTGCTTCTTCCAATTTTCCTGACCGGAAT
>CAYWSV010000040.1:9027-21439 GCA_964460155.1 uncultured Oligoflexia bacterium
CCAAGAGTGAAGACCATGTTGATGTCATGTGGGTGCAAGCCAACATAACGCGAGACAACCTCTTCTGCTTCCTCAAAGAACTCAGTGTCGTAAGCGAGCTTGACAAGGTTGAAGATGGCCACAGTGTTTTCGATGTTCAGTTTGCATGCACGACTTGTCCAGCGGCGCGCTTCTTCCAGCTCTCCAAGGCCTTCAAAAGCCAATCCGAGTCCGAGGCTGGCCATGTCGTCGCGTGGAGATATACCAACAGCCTTTTGGAATTGTGGAACAGCAACGTTGTAGTTGTGTTGCTGCAAAGCCACTGTGCCCAAACCAATGAGAGTTTTTCCGCAATACGGATCGAGCTCAAGCGCACGAGTGTAGTTCGCTTGACCATTTTCGAGGTCGCCAAGCTTGGTGAAGCAATCACCAATATGACGGAAAAGGTTCGCTCGTTGGGTCGTTGTCAGGTCACTCATGCCGAATGCTTTGTTAATCAGGTGAATAGCATCGAGGTACTGTTTGCCCTGAATTGTTCTTTCAATTTGCTCGAAGCAGGCATCAATTGAATTGACATCCTGAATCTGTGGTCCTGACAGTGTGTTTGAAATGATCTTCGAAAACTCATCGACTGACTGTTCAAAGTTGAGTTCATTTTCAACCGCTTTGAATGCTGCACGCCGAACGTTCGAGAGTTTTTCGCGTTTGTCGATCGCTTCGAACATCAACCTGCTCAAGCTGTGAATGTTGCCGCCTGCAAATGTTTTGTAGAAGCGGCTCGCGAATTCGCCAGCCCATCCGAATCCGTTTGAGATAATCGTGACTCCGCACGACATACCGCAAAGAATGTCGTAAGTGGTGTCGAGATACCTTTGTGGGCTTCCGTTCGATGGAGCTAGTGGGCTGTGAATCAGACCATCACATGCTGCAATGAGCGGTGACAATTGGTTTCCGACCAGAAGTTTGTTTCCAGATTCGCTCGGATTGAGGAAGAAAACATGATCCTCAAGTTGAAGATCCACGACGGCCTGACGGACGTCGGCACTTGACGCACCTGTGCTGCAGAACAAAAGTTTCAATTTGCCAACAAACTTTGAGTGACTTTGAATCAGACTCTTGAATGCATACACGGTATCCAATGCGCCCGAATCAATTTCGAGTGGACCGGTTTGAAGAAAGATGAAATCGTTTGTCGCCAATCCGAGTGCCTTACGGATATCGCGTTTGTTGCTTTCCCATTTTTCAAGATTGAAAATTTTCGTGTTGACGCCGCGATTGATGCGGCGAATGCGCTGAGGATTAACGTCCTCGAGATATGCCCATGTCGCACCTTCTTTATCTAACGAGATAATCGCGTCGCAAGTCTTCAGAACTTCTCGGCGGATTGTCTTTTCGCGCGTCATCTGCGGCGGCAAAGTTGCAAAGGGTGTCGCCTTCCAGAGGCCAAGGGTCGCTGGTGGGCGCGGTGCATTTGGCCAGACAAGTAAACGGTTCTGCAGCGAGCGGCGTGCCTTCATAGCCTGATAGGTCGACAATGAAGCTTCACCAACCGCCACAACGACATCTGCATCTCGAATTTCGTTTTCGAGTCCACCCAAAAATGATTTGTTTTCGAGGGTCGTTTCGAGAGTCTTGCACGTCAGCGCAACAGGAATGTTTGCAAGATTGCAGGTCTCAACGAAGGTCTGAAATGAGCGCTCTTCTTGGTCGGCAGTCAGGATAATGCCAGTGACACCTGTTTGTGCGACCACTGCATTCCAAATTTCAAGTTCACAATGGTGCGGAAGTAGTGGAGCAACAAAGGCAACCTTCTTGCCCAATTGTGCAACCTGCTTTGTATTTTGTCTCGAAGGCGAATTCTGCTCGGGAGCAGATTTCATTTTCTCGATAATATCGATGAGTTTGTCGGCTGAAGGTGTGGCTTTGAGTGTGTCTAGTTTCGAAGGTTTGATGTGTCTTACCTTCTCTTCTTTGGCAGGGGCAGATGCGTTCTTATTTTTGTCCGAGGCCAGAACTGTCTTGTTGTTGTTCTTGCCCGACTGGTTCTTTTTATCAACCTTCAGCATCCCTACTCCCCCCGGTACTGAGCCGTTTGTGCGTAAGCATTCACGGTTTTCCTGACCGAAAACGCATGTGTCATTTGCTCTCTCACGCTGTCCAACTCTCCTTGGAGCAGCCGAACGAATCCTGAATCATGATCGCGCAAAAGGGCGTTGAGCTCTTGGCGAAATCTGATCGAATCCGTTTCATCCAGCCTGAGTCCCTGACTCAGCGCTGAAACCATTCTTTCGCGCCGCCTGAGTAAGTCGGGCCAGAATGATTCAGTTTGCGAAGGCATTTGAGCCCCAAAATCACGACCGGAAAGTGTCCGTGCCGTTATTTGGTGTTCTTTGCACCAGCGCTCCCAAAAGCCGAATACGGACGGCCACAGAGCCATCAATCCGTTCACTCGTGCCTCCAGAGAGGCACAAAATGCGACGTAGTCCGTTTCGAGCGAATGCGGCTTCATGAGTGCAACGCCCTCCCCCGAGAGCATGACAGAGGGCCCTCGGGAGGATGAGTTCAATTTCTGCAGTGGGTCAGAAGTGCGACATAGAGAGTCAAGCAGAGCGTTTAGCGGAAGTATTCCTTCCAGCGACTGTCGACAAGTTTCACTGTCTCGGCAAGAGGTTCCACGGTTGTTGGATACCAAGGCTTCATGCGGCTGTCGAAAAAGATCGGAGCCCCGAGCGCGGTGTGGAATCGTTGGTGGGACATTTTTGCCGCATGAATATCTGCGGCGGGCTCGAAGCGGGTAAACCATGTCCAGAGAAATTTTTCTTCGCTCTGCGTTGCTTCTCGAACGTCATCCACAACAAGAACCAACTCGTAGGGGGCAAAGCTCGGGTGCGTGCACACTTCTTTAATGAAGTTCGGTGCATCTTTATACGAAGGTCCAGAAACGACCAGACAACCTTTAACGAAGACTTTTGCGTCGCGTACACCCGAGGGTAACTCAGAAGGCGGCAGACCATGAAGCTGCCGGCGTGCCTGACCCAGAGCCAGCCATATGCCCTTGCTTCCTTCGTTAACCTTGGGACCGCTGTAGTCGAGTGTATCCTGACTCACATTGCTGATGACAAAAAGGTCCTTTTCCCAATTTGTACGTTCAAGAAAATGAACAAGGGTTTCGCGGAAGTTATTTAAGTCGACGTTGCCATCGGTCAGCATCAAGAATTTCTGCAGAGAGAGTTGTCCTTCTCCCAAAATTCGCAAGCCGCTTGCAATCGCTTCGCGCTCATATCGGTCTTTCACGCGTGCGGCAGCGAGTGCATGAAAACCTGTTTCGCCATAGGTCTTCAATTCGATGACGCTTGGCATCACAATTGGAAAGAGTGGCGAGAGTAACTTTTGTAGGTAGTCGCCAATGTAGAAATCTTCCTGACGTGGTTTCCCAACCACAGTGGCCGGATAGATGGCATCCTTGCGGTGGAACATCTTTTTCACATTAAAAACAGGATACGGATGAGCCAGAGAGTAGTATCCGTAGTGGTCGCCAAACGGGCCTTCCATGCGTCTTTCGTGCGGCGGGACTTCACCGACGATAGCGAATTCCGCCTCGCTGACAATCGGATAAGGCAGGTCATCACGCTTGGTCATCGAGAGCTTTTCGCCCAGCAACAAACTGCACAACATCAGCTCTGGGATGTCTTCGGGAAGTGGCGCAATGGCCGATAGAATAAGCGCAGGAGGACCGCCAATCAGAAGATTCACGGGCAGGCTTTTGTTCTGTGCCTGCGCGGCTGAATAGTGAAATCCACCGCCTTTGTGGATCTGCCAGTGCATGCCAGTGGTTTTTTCGTCATAGATATGAATCCGGTACATGCCCAGATTGTGTTTTCCGGTTTGCGGATGTTGAGTGTAAACCAACGGAAGAGTGACGAAGCGTCCACCGTCATCTGGCCACTGCACAAGTGCGGGTAGTTCATCGAGTCCGCGTCCGGGAATCAGAGGACTTTCAACTTCAAAAACTGGTCCGCGTCGTTTGTTTTTGAGACCAATTTTAAGCGCATCAAAGGCCAAATCACGCGCTCCCCAAAAAGTACTCAATTTGGGTGGCAGTGCATGGTGAACAAGGTCGGCTGCGCGCTGAACAAATTTTTCCGGACGATTGCCGAAGGCAAGTTCAATGCGAGACACATTTCCAAAAAGATTTGTGACTACGGGAAATGGACTGCCTTTGACGTTTTTAAAAAACAGAACTTTTCCGTTGTTTTCGATCACACGGCGATGAATTTCGGCAAGCTCAAGATGTGGATCAACTTGGGCTTCAATGTCCTGCACCTCACCGCGGGCGCGCAGGGCTGAAATAAATTCTCTTAAATTTCGCATGGGTCATTGTGCCTGTTTAAATTTTAAAGATTCCCGGAGCGCTGCACCTGACGAAAGGGTCAGAGCCAGCGCCACTGGGCCAAGTAGGAAGCCTGCCGGACCAAATTGAGCTAAGCCACCCATCATGGCCAAAAACATCCAAAATGGATTCAGTGCCCCGGCTCCTCGCGCGAAAAGTGGTCGAATAAAATTATCCGACGTCCCAGCGATAACCGCACAGACGAGCATTGCCAGCATTTTCTCGGTGCTTCCTGCAACACTCCAGCACCAAACTGCTCCGCCAAGAGTTATGGGCGCAGTACCGACCACAGGAATAAACGACAGAAAAAACGCGGCTGAAGTCCATAAGAGCAAATGAGGAACGCCCACGAATGCCAGAAATACACCGATGATGACCGCCTGAATCACAGACACCATGATGTTGGCCAAAACCAGCGAGCGAAGAAGATATGAAAACGTGTGTCGCAGCAGAGCGCGCTCTGTGGGCCATGGAAGCAGGAACCTGAGCATAACAATACGCAGCTTGCGTCCAGTGATGAGAAAATAGCCCCAACTTAGCATTGCCAGTGTGACGGTGAAAACAGCCGAAGGAAGCTCGGCCAACCATCGGCCTGTGTTTTGGCCGAGCCAACTCAATGCACGTTGAGCAGCTTCGACAAGAACAGAGGTGAGTTGCTGAGGCTGAACGTCAATGGGCAGATACCGAAGCAGAGCACGCACTTGGACCATAACGGCGTCCAAGTGAGACATTGCGTTGCCGGCTGCGAGCGTGCGCAGGCTTGCCGAGATCTGCTCGATGGCGCCAAGAATAACGGCAAAAAACGGAATCAGAAAAACAACAGTCAGGGCGATAATCGTAAGTATAGCCAAAGCCGCAGATTTCTGGCTGTTGCGCGGAGCTTTAAAAGTGAGGTCGAGTTTTGCTTTGAGTGGTTCACTCAGAAAAGCCAGCGCTGCACCCAAAAGAACTCCCGCCAGCAGAGGCATCAGAACCCATAATGTTGCGATTGTCGCAATCAAAAAGAAGATGCGCTGGCGGGAGGTTGGGGTCATAGGCGGCTCGATGCAAGTTGTTTTGCTCCCGCGCCTTTGAGGATAGCGACAAGTTTATCCTTCTCAGGAAGCGAGCTGTTGGACACATCCAGAATCATCCGATCGACGGCTTGTTCAGCGTCAATATATTCCAGTGCCAGTTTGTAGACTTGCTCCGGCTCGAGCGTTTCGAGCAACGACAGACCTTCCTTGTAAACAAGATGGCTCGCCATGTACGCGCTCATGATGGCAATCTTGTGAGCACGGGGCAGGCGCGAAACAATGCGGTCGCGGTACTTTTCGACAAGAATTTGCGGGCAGTGTTGGTACAAAATGAAGTTGAATTTTTCTGACGAAAGCTCTGCGTCAGAGAGTCGGTTGAGCCGCTCGCGGGTAATGTCTTTGGCCTTATTGATTTCAGTAGAGATTTCGTAGCTGAGGTCAACGAGGTTGGTTTCATGAGCGCGCATTGTCCATTCTCTGAACAGCAGCTTGGCTTCCTTGTCTGCTTTTTCACGAAGAATCTGCACGACCTGATTCACGTACGTTGTTTTAATTGCTGCAAATTCATCGGGCGACAACGTCAAGCAGGCGATAATTTCGTAAGACGAACAAATGACGCCCGTTTTGTTGGCTGAACTGTCTTTAATGACAACAACGCCGCTTTGAACGAGCTTTTTCCGAGCTTCGGCCGTGAAGAAGATGTTAGCTCCTTCAACGATAGCGAGAGAGCTGGGTGTTCCGTCTGATTTTAAATAACGCTGCCAGTTGGATTCTTTAACGGTGTATGGACGTCCGCCGGCAGGAATGAAAATTTCTGCCTCGACGTTGGCATACAGGTTGTCACGGACTTTGATGTTCTCTTTTGAGTCTGCTGAAATCACAAAAGCTTTAGCGTCTGAGCTGAGTTTTGCTTTGCTGAATTCAACAATCGATTTGTTTTCGCGAACCAGACGCAGCAGTTCATCCCATTTGAGTCCGTTCGGGTCAAATGCAGCGCCGTAGCCATCACCAATTGCAACGACGCGCGCCCGCTCGCCGTATTCGCGGTGCAGAATTTTGAGTTCATTGCCTGCCACATCGCCATCGGGACCACCGGTCATTTTAACGCGGAATGTCGATTGCGGTGAGTTAAGTTTCAGGTAGTGCAAGACGTTGTCGAGATAAACGTTCAGCCCTTCAGACGTCACGCCGTAAGTCTTGTGGTTGATTCCGAAGTCAGGCTTACTCGACATAAAGGCGTAGGCATACTTGTATCCACGGTAAAGAGCATGCTCAATGACCCAGACGATAAGGTCGTCGGTCATGTTTTCGTCCGGACCCAGATAGATGATTTCCTCTTGTCCGAAATAGTCGATGATACCGTCAGCGAGTTTTCCAGTTTTCGAATCAAGAGTAATGAGGTCGAGGAGTCCAGAGATGGCTGCTTTAACCGCGAGGTGGCGATTGCCACCAGGACGCACCACGATCACGGCCTTCGAACCGCCTTCGGGAATGTCCTTGTTTTTCATCTGCTGAGCAGATGCCAGACCGTTAACTTCATCAAAAACTCCCGCAAGAGCGTTGTCGTAGTCGGCCGGATTACGCGGCATTACAACGCGAACCCCACCGCGAGCGATGTCGCGGTAACGCACCTGAAAGCCACGGAAGTCGCGGCCAATCATGTAAAAAATGCCGTAGGGTGAATCGGGATAAAATTCCTTGTTGAGACACTTGGGGTCGACGCGGAATGACAAACCGCCCTTGGACACGAGGAAGTAGTTTGTCTTGAGAATGTTCTGCAGGAAGTTAAAGCCTTCGCGCAAAATATTACGTTCGACATCATCTTGAATGTCGACAAGCATTCCTTCAACAACACGTGAAATTTCGGCTGCACGTGCTTTGCGTTCGCCATCGAAGCGCGGATCAAATCGAGCGCGGAAATAGCGGATGCACTGCTCCATGTAGGTATCGTTGCGAACGATAACCTTAGAGACGCGATCGAGTGCGTAGTAGTAAGGGTTTACCTTGGTCAAGAAGATGTGTGACCAGTTCGCAATTGCACGAATCAGGTTGGTTTCGTTCAAGCTGCGTGGATTATTTCCCTGCATAAGTGCAGAGAACTCGTCGCCATGGTCGACGTAATTCAGGGCCTTGAGCGCTTTCATAACGCGGCCCCAAGGTGTTGAGTTTGGATTCAGTTTTTCACCCGAGTTGGGGACAGCGACCATCTGCAAGATTGCAAATTGCTGATTGTCGGGAAGGCGAACTTCGAATCCCAATGCGCGACGCACGTTGAAATTGTAGCGGTTTAAAATACCGACGATGTTTTCGAGACCTGCCGTGACGGGAAATCCCTTCAAACCGATGTCAACGCGGAAGCTTGCATCTTCAGCTTCATTCAGTGTGGTAAGATTCACGTAGGCGTTTTCGTTTTCCTGACAGTATTTTACTGCAGAAAATCCAACAGCCAGCATCTTTGCGGTTGTACGGTCGAGGAAGTCTGCATCGATAGCGGCGAGATATGTTTCAACATCAGTCGAAGGTTTCAAAGAAAGCGATTGTAGAATCGATGTTTTTTTCTGTTGCTTGTCAGCACTATTCCAATTCGCACCAGTCTTGTATGGGGATTGAAGTGTCGAGCAAACGGCAACGCGTTTATCTTTAGAGAGAAAGTACGAGACGAATTTTGCAGACACACGTCCCAGACGCGGAGCAAGGGTCAATACAGCATTTCCGTCGCTGCCTGCGGAGATGATTGTTGAACATTGAGTTTTGCTATTCCAGCGTTCAACTTCCTGACCATCAGAAAGAATTTTTCCAGAGACGATCTCTGTCAGGTGTTCGAGTCGTTCATCACGTGGGGTGATCCACTGATAGAGCGGTGGCATCTGGTTGAGGAACCATGGAACGGTGGTGTCGAGGCCAGCACGAAGAGAGTTGAGAAGATCTTGCTGAATGGCTCCTTGAACGCCACTTGAGTTGGCTGACTCATTAGCAACCTTTGCGAGTGTCAATGTGCTGAGGTCGGGATTTTCGAGAGTCGTATCCAAAAGCTCAACTTCGTTGAGCCACGCCTTTGAGGGATTTGCAGCATTTGCCATGAGAGAAAGTCTCCACCAGTGCTGGTTGTCTGTCTGTTCTTGAGCGGTCGCCGGTAATTTATGGCCGCCGACCGCGCTGGAACTTAACGCAAAGGTGGTGAAACTGCAAAAATCAGAGAGTCGCTGGTGAAGCGCGGTTATTTACGAATTTCTTTAACGCAAATGCCGAGTCATTCGACATTTCGGCGCTGTCAGCGGAATGTCATCCAGCCTTCTCTTGTCCTCCTTCGGCTGGGGTGGGGGCTATACCCTCGGCTGTTTTTTCGCTGGTTGTCTGGCCAGCATGAATCTCTTGTTGTTTCTTTTTCTCCTGCTGCTGAGCCTTGAGGTGACGGCTACGTGCTTCCCCGCCCTTTTGACCAATGAGCGCCATGTGGGCTCTGTCTCGACTCACAGCTTCTCCGCCTTTTCGGCCAATAGAGGACATGTGCTGTTTGTCACGGCTGACCACTTCACCACCCTTGCGGCCGATAGATTGATAAAACTCATGTCCGCGTGTTTGAGCGGTTCTTTCACCGCCGCGTCGACCCGCCTCTTCTACCGTCATTTTACCCACGGGACGTTTTTGAGTTTCCGCTGATTTGACCTCTGCTTTTTCTTGTTCCTGAGTCATGTTTCAAACCTCCTCCTGTAGATGCGCCGTTTGAGAACACCGAGACAGTCCGCATGCTACGACCGCTCTGACATGACTGCCATTTCGCAGGCTGCTCCTTTCAAAAATGGATAATTCGGCGAGATTTTGTCAGTGTGTACATATGGCAAAGGGAGACGAGATGAGTCGAAAAATTTATTTCATTTTGGGCGATCAACTCAGTTTGGAACATCCTTTCTTAAAAAGAAAATCATGGGCATCCAACGAGCGCCTTGTGATGATTGAGTCCATTCCGCGTGCAGAGTGGCTGCCGTATCATCCGCAAAAGCTGATGTATCTTTTTGTCTGTATGCGGCGCTTTGCACATGAAATTAAATCGCGTTTCCCAAAAATTTCGTTTGATTATATTGAAGAGTCACGCGAGACTTTCACCGAAGTTCTCAATTCCTTCGCATGCGATGAAGTTCATGTTGTTGAACCATCGGAGCCACGTGCACGTCAGTGGATTCAAAACGGTCTCTCTGCAAAACTCATTTATCATCCGAGTCCTTTTTTTCTAGCCGATGACTCTTTCCTACCAAATAAGCCACCTTATTTGATGGAGAATTTCTACAGAAAAATGAGGACTAAGCTCAATGCTTTGATGGAAAATGGCGAGCCATTAGGCGGTCAGTGGAATTTTGACAAAGATAATCGTCTCCCTCCCGACAAGCATTTGGAACAAAATCCTCCGGCCGATTTTTTAAGTGAGAATTGGTTGGATGCTGAGGACAAGCGTCTATATGCAAGTGTTGTGGAGATGTTGAAGAAGCATGTTCCACAGGACAGGTTTGGAGACTGGAGCGTTCCACCTTTGCCGACTCACACAGCATCTGCACAGCTCTTTTTGAGATCATTTGTTGAGAAACGGCTTGAAAAATTTGGTCCGTATGAAGACGCAATGGTTTCGGAGTCTGTAGCTCTTTATCATTCGGGTCTGTCTGCCATCATGAACATTCAAATCTTGTCTGCACGAGAGATTGTTGAAGCTGCAGAAAAGGCGCCTGCGTCTGTTCCGTTACCTTCGCGTGAAGGATTCGTTCGACAAGTCATCGGCTGGCGTGAGTTTATTCGACTTATTTATCTGCGTCATGCTGACCAATACACAAATACAAATTTTTTCGGATTCAATGGTCCCCTTCCACCGCTGTACTGGGGAGCTCCAACACGCTTGAATTGCCTTGGCACAATTGTGAAACACGTCAAACAAACTGCGTATTCACATCATATTCCGCGTCTCATGGTGTTGGGGAATTTCGCACTATTGACGCATACCGATCCTCATCAAGTGAATCGTTGGTTTTGGTCGGTGTATCTGGATGCCTACGAGTGGGTTGTTACACCGAATGTGTTGGGGATGAGTCAGTTTGCAGACGGAGGTGTGTTCGCTACAAAACCTTACGTTTCAGGAGCGAATTACATCAGTAAAATGAGCAATTATTGCAAATCCTGTCAGTTCAATCCGAAAGTCACGGTCGGCGAAAATGCATGTCCGTTCAACTCGCTGTATTGGAGTTTTATTGATGAGACGCAAAAACTGAAAGTGAGCCGTCCTTCGTTTGCGCGACGCATGGGAATGATGTGGAGTGTTTGGAACAAGAAATCAGAGGCCGAAAAGCAAGAAATTCGCGCACAGGCCGAAGCTTTCCGGCAAGCTGCAGCAGAAGGGCGTCTTTAAACGTCGCGCCGCAACACTCGACGATCTTCGCTGATTCCCACGACTGTGCTGCAGCGTCTACAGACAAACTTAACGCGGATGGGTTCGGTTGTGACGCCAAACAGAACCCAGAACCAGCCCCAGCCAGTATATTCGCCAATTTGACTCACCATATGGCTCATGTGGTTGTTTCCGCAGGAGCAGACTTTTTTCTCGCGGACGTCGATGACTGTGAGAATTTCGAGTTCGTGGTTTTCGGACAATGTGCAACTCCGGGATCATTGGGCGACGGGACGTCCCTGCGGTTGATTGGAGGAAGTTTTTCCAACGAATCAGGGCCAGGGGTTTCGTCGTCGGTGTAATGTTCGCGCTTTTTACGTTTTCGGGAAATGACCTTGCGTGGTTTTTTTCGCATTGTCGTCCTCCCCAGTGGAGTACCCATCGCAACACAGTCCGGTCTACTTCATTTCAAGACCGCTGATTGAGTCATGACATGGACAACGCAAAAAGCGCAACCCTCTTACGCATTTGCATAATCGTGGGTTGCGTAAATGTCTATGTGCGTTTGATGCGGTTTATTGACCAGCCTTGCAAAGGCTCGGGATTTTGAATGTCGCACGCAAGGGAAGGTGGTCTGAGTAACCTGTACCCGTAAAGAAGGCGCGACCATTGTTCTTTTGCATGCCCCAGCGGTTCGGTGTTCGGCCGTCTGGACGCATGAGTTTTTGCGCAGCCTCTCCGCCATTGTGGCCAATCACTTGAAAGCTTGATTCAACCAAGTCGATTCCCTTGCCATCGAACAGGCTTGAGCTCGTGAGCATATGGTCGAGGCACTGCAATTCTCCACTGTGCATATACGAGCAGCGCTCGGATGCAGGCAGTTCAAACCACAGGTTGTACATTTTTTCGCTCGTTAAATCGCGTTTCAGGGTGTTTTTGTCGTCGGTGGATTCTAAGCCATTCTGCAACGGAGCTTCGTTGTAGTCGGAGTTGAAGTCACCCATCACTAAGACGTCGAGATTCGGGTTCGCGGTGCGCTTTTGATCGATGTCTTTTTTAATGAGTTCAGCAATTGCAAGACGCATCACATTTCCAGCGCTGGGGTTGCCGCGGCGGCTCTTCCAGTGCGCTGTGTAAAGGCGAAGTGGTTGCCCTGCGACGTCGATTGTTACGACCTGTGGGTCACGTGCCGACGAATTCAATGAACCGATGGAATCATCGTTGAGGTCGCTCGAAGTGAATTGGCCTTCGCTCATTTTGAAATCGAGGCGTTCGTTTTTCAAAATAGGGAACTTGCTGATCACCGCACTTGTTACAGACACAGGGTTGTCAGGATTCTGAAGGCCGAGAGCGAAGTATTTGTAACCCATGGATTCGACGTAGGGCTTGAGGATTTCAAGCGAGCGGCTGGTGTTGTTGCCGCTCTCGAGTTCTTGCATCGCGATAATGTCGGGAGACCCAGACATGCGGATAGCTTCGGCAACGTTCTCCGCTTTTTTCTTGAACATCTGGTCTTTGTACCAGTTGGAGCCGTTGGTTTTGTATTCGTCGTACGTCGATTCTCCGGAGTTCGAATCAGAGTCGTCCCAGAAATTTTCAATATTGTACGAAGCAACCGTGAGGACCGCTTTGCTGTCGCACCCCTGAACTACAACTTTC
>CAYWSV010000041.1:0-15183 GCA_964460155.1 uncultured Oligoflexia bacterium
CGCGCCGAGTTACTTGAACGCGCGAATGCGTGTCACCCGCGCTTGGTTTCGCGCGGTGGTGGTGCAACAGGAGTTGAATTGCGGGTTCTTCCGCACGCAGGAATGTTTGTTATTCATATTCATGTCGACACACGTGAAGCCATGGGTGCCAACATCGTGAATACGATTGCCGAGGACCTTGGACGTTGGTTGCCCGAGTCTCTGCCATGCACAGTGGGACTGAAAATTCTCACGAATCTTACCGTTCATCGGTTGACTCGCGTGCGCTGTGAGGTCGATCGCAAGGCTCTCGAGATTTGTGGGTTCACAGGTGAGCAAGCGGTCGAGAGAATCGTTGCAGCTTGGGAATTTGCAGACCTCGACCCGTACCGTGCGGCAACACACAACAAAGGGATCATGAATGGCATTGATCCTGTCGTCATTGCCACCGGCAACGACTGGCGTGCAGTTGAAGCGGGTGCTCATGCGTTCGCATCACTCACGGGTCAGTACAAACCACTCACGCGCTGGTTCCGGACCGAGGAAGGTCATCTGGGCGGAGAGATTACCGTTCCAATTGCAGTGGGAACGGTTGGCGGAGTGACGCGCCTTCATCCTGCGGTGCGGGCTTCGCTCGCACTGTTGGGTCATCCAACTGCAGATGTCTTGTCGGGACTTATTGCAAGTGTTGGACTCGCCCAGAACTTGTCTGCGTTGCGCGCATTGGCATGCGAAGGCATACAGCGCGGACATATGGCTCTTCACGAAAAAAACATCGAAATGATGAGGCGCTATGATCATATGCCCTCGTTGACTGCGGTGGCGCGCGGACATGGCGCAACTAAAACAGAGTGATTCCCCCGAACGTCTTCTGACGATGAGCGTCGCAGTGCCCGCCAAAGCGATGCTTTTTGGCGAGTATGGTGTGCTGCGCGGTGGTGGTGCGGTAACGGCACTCCTTGAAACACACACAATGGAACTCGAATTTAAGCTCTCGCACTTAAGTGTGGGTGCAGAGTGCGGTGTGCTGTTTGAAAGTGATTATTTGAATGCACCCTTAAGAATTCCAGCATCTAAATTGCAGTCTTTGCTTCAATCAGAGTCCGACTCCGAGCAAAGGAATTTAGCCTGTTACGTTGCTGGTTTTGAAGACCTCTTGAGTCAAAATTGTTTGTCTGCCCGGGTTGTTGAAAGCTTTTCGCCCCAGTTAGGTTTTGGCACGTCGTCGGCATTGCTTGTGGCTTTCCAAACTGCGCTTGAAGGCTTTGCTGCGAATCTCTTGCATGGGCAACCAGACACGTCGCAAAATTTGTATTGGGATAGGCTCTATCGGGCGCTGCATCTTCTGCAGAAAAAAGGCAGTGGATACGATGTCGCGACACAGAGCTGGGCTCTAAATCAAGCGAGGTCGAGTGCTGTTCGTGTTGCTTTCTTTAAAAATAATGCATTGGGTGGGAGGGGCTTTTCGCCTCTGATTTCTGAAGTTCCTGTGCCAACAGTCGAGTTAATTCAGCTCGGCTGTTTTGTTCAAACAGGCGTGCGTTCGGATACTCGTCGGGTTTTGCAGGCAACCTCTGCAAGTCAAAAATTAGATGAGTTTTGTGCATTGCAGGCGAGCTGGGCAGAAGATTTCGTGGCACATCCAACGGCTCTAAATGCAGCTCGATTGTGTCGAGAATCCTCTGTGTGGGCGCGGAATCTGGGATTGTTGGCTCAATCGGAAGATGTTTTGCGATTTGTCGACGCTTGCGACGCTCGCGGCATTCCTTGGAAAACCATGGGTGCTGGACACGGTGATTGTCTTTGGGTCATTGCTTCTAAAGAAAGAATTTGTGAACTGTTCTCGCACGTGCGTTCAACAGCGCTGACTGTCAGCTACGCATTTGCAGGAGGGGAATGATTTTGGAACCAACTTTGTTTGAAGAGAATCCTTTTCTGCGCACTGTTTCACAGCGTTTGCTGAAAGCTCGCGAAGAGGGGCAATTGTTGTTGCAGCCGGGCGATACCGGTTTCGCGTCGGCACCAAGCAACATCGCTCTGCTCAAGTATTGGGGAAAACAACCAGGACACAGACAGATTCCGGTGAATTCGAGCCTGAGTCTAACCTTAGGGCATTATCGAGCCATCACGCGAATGACCGTTCTGGGGCGTTTTTATCCGCTGAAGAATGGACTCCCTGCAACCTCTTTGTCGCGGCCTGAATTTATTCTTCGTCTCAACGGGCGAAATGAATCCATGCCGGCAAAGATGGAGCATTTTCTTAAAAACATTCTTGCATTTTACGCTCCCGATATTGCTCTTCAGGTTGAGAGCGAAAATAATTTTCCAACTGCCTGCGGAGTCGCTTCAAGTGCAGCAGGTTATGCCGCTCTTGTGGGTGCAGTTGCAGATGTTATTCAACTGCGTCGTTTCGTTTCGGAAGATGAATATGCACTTTGGCTTGCTGAATGGGCTCGATTGGGCAGTGGTTCAGCAACGCGTTCGGCATTAACTTCAAACGACCTATCAAACAAAAATCAGTTTGTGGCGTGGGAACTTCTCAATGCTGAGAAGAAGTCCAGCAATCTGCAGCAATTGACGAGCACGACGTCGTGTGTGGCGCACGAGAATTTTGACGGGCTTAGACATTGCGTTCTTGTTTTGGATGCGGAGCAAAAGAAAACTGGAAGTTCTGAAGGCCATGAACTTGCACAGACGAGCGTGTTACAGGCCATTCGCCTCGCGCAGTATCCGTCCCGCTTTCAGTCCATGTGCGAGGCGTTGCGCACCGGAGATATTCGCCGCGTTGCAGAACTCACAGAAATTGATGCTTTCGAGATGCACGCAGTTATGGGCACGGGAGCTCTTCCGTTGCATTACATGAGCTCGCAAACTGCGGCAGCAATTCGATTGTTTGTTGAACAGCGTCAGCGCAGCGGTGCTCTTATGTTTTGGACTCTTGATGCAGGCCCCAATCCACATTTTATTTATGACATGAATTCTTCTGGCCATATGTCAGAGTTTTTGATGACTTTAGCGCGCGACGAAAAATTCAAGGCTGCACGGGTACTGATGACGGGCCGGAGCGTTGCACAGGGACTCCTTGTGGGTGAAGCCGAGATGGAGCGGAATGGAATAAAGCCGTTTGTCGAAACGTCTGAGCCGCTTTTGCGAGAGTGCGATCTGCAGTCAGCTGCGTTGGCCATGCTTAAGTCACGAGCGGGGTCGGCGTGATTATGAGCGATTCAGTGAAAAAACAGCTTGTTCCTCCAAACACAGTCGGTACAGCCTGCGGCAAGGCTATTCTTATTGGCGAGCATGCAGCTGTTGATGGACATCCTGCGCTTGCATTGCCATTGAAGGATCAAAATCTGCAGATTGTTTTCGGGGAGACGTTGTCACATGCTGAAAGCAATAAAACGTGGAATCAATGCTGGTCTCTTTCGATCAATGATCAGGTTCAAGCCTTGCCTGAAAATGAAAGAGAGCGGCTCACTCGTTCGCTTGAACGAGGATTGCAGCTCCTTACGCGTAGCACGATCTCAATCAATGAATTTGCACCGCAGCATATTGTCATTCGCTCTCGCTTGCCTTTAGGAGCAGGTATGGGTGGCTCTGCTGCCTTGAGCGCAGCGTTATTGCGTGGTCTTGCAAATGCTCTGGGGCAAAATTTAAGTGCTCACGAGATTGCGCTTCAGGCTAATGAGCTTGATGGTTTTTTTCATGGCCGTGCGAGTGGTTTAGATGCTGCAACGGTCGTTGCTGATTCTGTGATTCGTTTTCAAAAAAATGTAGGTGCTCGGAGTGTCTTTAATCAGCGAGGCTTCTGGATTTTGCTGGTTGACACGGGCGAGCGCACGCCGACCCGTGAAATGGTGGAGCGTGTCGCAGCTCTGCGCGTGCACGAACCGCATCGGGTAGAACAAAATTTTTCAACGCTCGCTGCTCTTGCTGGAGAGTGTGAAAAAGCGCTGAACGAGGGACAACTCGACAGACTTGGTCGTCTTCTCAACGAGGCCCACGAGTGTCTGCGCAGCATTGAAGTTTCAACTGAATTGCTTGATTGCTGTGTGCAGGACATGAGGATTGCTGGAGCCTGTGGTGCCAAACTTACGGGTGGGGGCGGTGGTGGTCTTGCGCTTGGTATATTTGAAAATCAACCGACCCTTCCGTTGAACGTTCGGTGGTCAAATGCCCCTCACTTTCTGACATTTGTTCCCGCAGATAAAAGGACTTAGACTCTTTCGATTCGGCAGCGAGGACACGGGAGAGTGAGTCATGGGCACAGAGCAGCAAGCTGAACGCTCGGATGGATTTCGTGTTGTTTATCTTGGAACACGCGAGGTCATCAGCCGGCTAGCAGAGGATTTCCGGCGCGTCGGCGTTAATTCGGTCTCTGCGTTCGATGGAAAGGCTGAAGCCTTCGTCCTGACCAAAGCAATTGCACGACGTCTACCTTCAGAAATCGCAGGACATGAGCTCAGCGCTCCGGCCACTGTCTATTTTAGTTCGGATCTTTTTTTGGTCGCAAACCGACTGGCTCAACTCGAACCCGATTTGATCATCCTCGATGAAAGACCAAAGCTCCCATCTCGACGTAACAGCCAACGTGCTGAAGGTAAGTCTGCAACCCGTGAGCGGGCTGAGGCTGATGCAAATGCAAAACGAGCAGAGTCTCAGGATGAAGTTCTGCATGCTGTCCAAACAGAAGAGAATGCAGCAGCGTCTGCTAAACCTCCCGTTTTTGAAGATTTTCAAAATGCGCTGAAGAGTTTTACTCCGCGTCATTTTCATTATCCCATGCGACGTATTTTGGTTGTTCTGCCAGAGGCAGAAGACAATCAGGTTCGTGCATTCAATTTGGGATTGGCAAATGTCCGTGGTGTCATCATTCAACCTGCAAGTTCGGCTCTTCTTTTTCAGTTTGCCATTAAACAACTTTATGAATTTCGAATGTCTCAGCAAAAGCGAAGTTTGTGTATTTCGGGCGGTGGACTCGAGGGATACATCTATTCGATTGGTGTGACAAATGCATTGGATGACTCGATTGAGGGCATAGCCTGCAATGAGTTCGACATTTTCTGCGGTGTGTCATCGGGAGCGATACTTGCATCTTTTCTGGCGGCTGGAACCCACTCACACGATATTTTGAAGCAGCTTTATAAAAAACATGGAAAACTCGATCCTCTTTCGCTGCACGTTATTTTCGATTTGGCAGGTGGTGAAATCGTTTCGCGGATTGTCGGCGTTTTGCGCATGCTTTCAACCTTGGATCCGGGCGAGGTGGTCGTGCGTTTGCAAAGACTCGTGCCGGTGGGATTTTTTCGCGGTGAGC
Organism: uncultured Oligoflexia bacterium; assembly: GCA_964460155.1. GTDB lineage: Bacteria > Bdellovibrionota_B > Oligoflexia > Silvanigrellales > Silvanigrellaceae > RFOM01. Next base: position 5,294 of record CAYWSV010000041.1, read on the forward strand.
GCTTAAAGGCATTTCTCGAGCGGCAGCTCTCGCGTTTGGGGATCCCCGACAACATTGCCAGCTTGAAGAAGGAACTTTACATCAGCGCGACAGATCAAGACACAGGCGAACATGTGGTATTTGGTGAGGAGCCTTGGCGAGACATTAGAATCAGTCAGGCCATTCGTGCCAGCACCGCGTTGCCTCCATTTTATTTGCCTGAGCGTGTCAATGGTCATTGGTTTTCAGACGGACAGCTAACAAGTTCTTCTGATTTCAACACGGCGATCCGCAAGGGAGCGGGTTTAGTCATTATGATTGACCCGATGGTGGCCTACACGAGCAATTCACCGGGTGCTGTAATGAGGCATGGTGGTTACTTTACAGCCGTTCAGGCAATCAAGAGCCTTGTGCAGACGCGTTTCTCATCGATGCTCAAGCATTCCATGGACGTGAATCCAGACGTCGACTTTATTGTTTTTAGACCAACGGATGAGGTCATGGAAGCGATGGCCGGCAATCCAATGCGCTATCGTATTCGAACTGAGTTGGCTGAAATGGGTTACCGCGGGACGGTCCAACAAATCCTATGGCAATATGATTCCTTAGCCCACAAATTAGCTAAACACGGTATCCGATTGAAATCTAAGCCAGAAATTGAATTACTCCTGAGCCGTCAAATTTCCTGATTCTTTCATATCAGCCCGAATTAAATGGGAAATAAATACATCCCGTCAAAACTGCCAATGAGTCGCCTAAATTCGACCATAAAACATCCGACAACTCTTGGGACAGAATAAAGCATCGTCACCTGGACAGATGAGGATGAGCGCAATGGCACGAAAAGACGATCAGACCAACTCGCAGTTCGACACCGGTTTTGGCGGCGGAACCTTCGGCGGTACGTCGGGTGGTGGTTCTCCAAAATCGCAAGCGCAAATGGGAGGTGAATTCTCCTCCGGATTTGGTGGGGGCACGAACGCTGTCAGCCAAATTTTCCGCGATGGTGGTCCGGGTGGAGACGACAAACGCCGCAAAATGGTGATGGCTCTTCTTTTCGGTGTTGTGGTTGTGGCACTTGGCTACGCCGGATACATCTTCTTCTTCGAAGGAGATGCTTCAAGCGAAGCACCCATCGTCGTGACGACGCCAGCACCCAAGGCAACGTCTGCTGCGGGTACTGACTCCAAGACCGTTGCTGATGCCAAGCCAACAGCTGCAGCAGCCGCAACAGACGATGCTCTGGACGAAGAGGAAGAAGAGGGTGAGGACGAAGAGCTTGAGGTTGACACCAAGGCTCCGGGTTCAGCTTCGACTTATGCCTACAACGAAGTGGGCGGCGGCCCAATCGTTCAGGCGTCTCCAGGGACAGCCATCGAAGTGTCGCGTAAGCAAGACTTTTCCGAAATGTATATGACCGGCACAGTGAATGCCAGCGGCCAGTTGCGTATTCCCAACCCGCCTCCAGGCAAAGTTTACTGGCGTGTTGCAGGTAAGCCTGACGTGACCGAGATTACCGTGACTGCGCCTCCAAAGCTCAACATTGCGATGAAGGTGGGTGCTTCGATTGGTGCGAGCGAAACGCTGCAGTGGTCTGCCAACGGTGATGTTGCGCACTACAGGCTCGAACTGGCCAGCGATGCGAGTTTCACATCAATTGCTCACTCTTTCTCGACCAACAAGAGCCAGTTGGCTCTGAGCGGTGTGAATCCGGGCAACTACTTCATCCGCGTTGGCGGTCTGAATGTGGCTGCGGGCCGTTGGGAGTTCACTCGTGGGAGTGCAGTTGAGGTCAAATGACCTGAGTTCGACTTGAACCCAAGAGCCTTCTCTGTTTCAACTGACAGAGGAGGCTTTTTTAATTTTTTATGTACACTCTCGAAGTTCTCCATTCCTTAGGTGCGCAACTGAAACACGAGTGGGATGCATTGACCCACCCTGATTTTCCGTTTGCCGATTTTGATCACCTGCATGCTTTGGAAGTGACTGGATGCGCAGGGCCCGACATGGGCTGGCTGCCCGTGTATTTGCTCTTGCGTGATGACGATTCAAAGCTCGTCGCAGCGTCTTATTGTTACGTTAAGTCGCACGGATACGGAGAGTTCATTTTTGATCATGCATGGAATCAGGCCTACGCCCGTGCGGGTGTCGACTATTACCCAAAGCTCGTTTCAGCCGTTCCTTATACACCAGCCACAGGCCCAAAAGTCCTTGTGGCTCCGAGTGCCGACCGAGAGACTCTTGAGCCCTTAATGGCCGAAGAACTCAAAGTGATTGCCCGTAGGGTGGGATGTTCTTCCGTGCATTCTCTTTTTCTGCCCTCGGAGGATTTAAAGAATTACCAATCGAAGGGGTACTTGTTACGGCACAGTTACCAGTACCATTGGTTCAACAAAGGGTATGGGTCGTTTGATGATTTTTTAAATGCACTTAAAAGTAAAAGGCGACGGCAGGTGCAACTTGAACGGCGTGGTTTACTTGCGAATGCAGATGTCCAATTCGTCACAAAGTCGGGTGCGGCAATGACCGAAGCCGATGCCGATCTCATGGCGCGTTTATATTTAGATACAAACGAAAAGTGGGGATCCATTCCGTGTTTAAGCCGAGATTTTTTTCGGATGATTTTTTCGACCATGGCCGAGCGCATTGTCCTTTTTGTTGCCAACCAATCCGGTGAACCGTTTGCTGCAGCTCTGAATTTCGTTAAAGGCAAAAAGATGTACGGCCGTTACTGGGGAACTCTCAGGGATGTGAAATTTTTGCACTTCGAATTGTGTTATTACCAAGCAATTGAGCACTGCATTCAAAATGGGTTGTCCGTCTATGAGGCGGGTGCTCAGGGTGAACATAAAATTCCACGTGGGTTTGTGCCGACACTCACGTACAGTTGCCATTTTATCGATGATTCAAATTTCGAACGACCTATCGAAAGATTCATCGATCAAGAAAAGCGTCTCATTGAAGAACAGTTTAAAGAGTGGGAACAGCACCTACCGTATGCCTAAAGCTTGTGACATTTCTCATTCTTCGGCGCTGAAAAGAGATTTTTAAAATCACAAATCTCTTGAGACGGCTTTTGATATTTCAGCCAGTGTTCCCTTTTCAAGACGGACAAGAGAATCGGCATCACTGAGTGTGTTTGTGCGGTGGGCAATAACCAAACGTGTGCAATGGGTGAATTCTTCACGCAGAGTTTGTTGGATTTTTGCGTCTGTGGCTACATCGACGTTCGCGGTGGCTTCATCAATGAGAAGAATCTTACTGCGCGAGAGCAAAGCGCGTGCGAGACACACGAGCTGGCGTTCGCCGACGCTCAGATTGCGGCCGTTTTCTTCAACATTGAATAGGGTGGCAGCCTGCGCATTCGCGCACACATTCTCCAGATGAGCGCGGCGCAGAGCGGTGGTAATATCGGTGTCCGAATGAAGGCCGAATGGGTCTAGATTTTCACGCAGTGAGCCCGAAAATAAAACGGGATCTTGAGGAATCATCGAGATCGACTGTCGCAGCCTCTTGAGTGGCACGCGCGCAATGTCGATGCCATCGATAAAGATCATTCCGGACTGCAATGGAATCATGCGGGTGAGTGTAAGAAAAAGTGTACTTTTTCCGCTTCCTGTGCGGCCCACAATGCCTACTTTATGAGAGGCAGGAATGCGCAACGAAAGTCCTGTGAGGACAGGCTTTAGGCTTTCATCGTAGGCCGCAGTGAGCTGACGCAATTCGATTTCCCCACGTGACGGCCAGTCCTCGGGCACATGGATGGGTTCTGTGGTGCTTTCGGGCAATAATTTTGAATATTCATTGACTCGATCAACCGAAATGAGTGCGTTCTCGAGCATACGCAGACTGCGTGCGACGCCACCCAAAATGCCCACCATTTGTAAGCTAAAGGTCAATCCGACTGCAGCAAGTGTTGTTGATGATGAGACGGGAGAGAATGTCATGGCCAAAACAAACCCGCCGACGAGTGCAACCCCAAGAATTTCGAGTCTGAAGGCAAACCACAGATTTACAGCGACAACGTAAAAGCCGGTGGAAATATGCCTGCAGATGAGTTCGCGGTAGCGGCTCATAAAACGGTCTTCCGCTTTTTGTGAGCGGATCACCGACAAACCCGGTAGAGTTTCTGCCGTCAGCGACATCCATGGGCTGCGCACAACCTGCGATAACGCATTGAGCCGAAGCTGTGCCCCACGCACTGCTTTAAATAACCAGATGTAAAGAAAGACAGCTGGAATGAGAAAAATTCCTGTGGTCGGCTGACTCCAAACGACAGGCAGAACCGATGCAAGAATACCGACTAGTGAGGCAAGAAATTGACCCACAGACGAGGGCATCGAAGAGTCAATGGTGGTTGTGTCTGAGGTGAAGCGGTTCAGAACACGGCCTTGCGGAGAGGTGTCGAAAAATCTCATGGGTGCGTTGAAAACGCCCTGCGTGAGATTTTTAAAAAAAGTTGTACCTGCGCGCACGCCACCATCAAAAAGCACGAGGGTGCGCGCTCGTTCAGTCATGACCGTTGCAAATGTGAGACCCCCAAACACGAGCATGGCTTGGCCAAGTGCAACGGCATGAGAGTTTGACGTCCAATAGCCCAGCCACAGGTTTGAACCTATGTCGGCCAGACGAGGCAGCAAGAAAACTGCTGCAACACCCAAAAGACCAAGCGCGGGTGCGAGTGCTTTCATATAAATATTGAGAGCATCTTTATTGAATATTGGGAGTGTTATTTTTTCTTCTGTAATGAGCCGGCCGGCATCAGACACAGGTTGGTCGTTCGACCCACGAACCATTTGTGGATGATGGTCTGCGTGTAATTGTTGGCCACGTGTGGCGTTGTGAAGCTCAACAAGACGGGCAAATGGGCCCGATTTTTTCAGCACGTCCTCTGGCCGGCCCTGTTCGGCAATCTGGCCATTTTCCATCACAACGACGTAGTCGGAACGGAGCGCAAAATCGATACGATGTGTACAGAAAATCCGGGTGCGATCGCGGAGAAGATGCTCGAATGCTTGTTTGAAGATATGGTTCGCCACGGATTCATCGAGCGCACTGAAAGGGTCATCCCAGACCACAGTTCTGATGTTTTGGTTTAACGAGGCATAAAGAGTGCGCGCCAGTGCCAGACGTTGCTTTTGACCACCGGAAAGATTGATTCCGCGTTCGCCCACTTCGCTTTCAATTCCGCCCGCCCACTGCTGAATGTCATCTTGCAGCGCTGCAGCAAAAATGACTTCGTCAAACAGTTCTTTGTTAAACGGCAGTTCGAAGGTGATATTTTCTTTGACACTCGCATTTCGATTCCAAGCGATTTGCGGAGCATAAGCCAGCGGAGCGCAGAGTTGTGCAGAACCACTTGTCAGCTCGAGTTCGCCCAGAAGTGCACTCAAGAGGGTACTCTTGCCCGAACCCACACTCCCGACAATGGCAAGACTGCTGCCCTGAGGAATTGTCAGAGAGATGTCCTTCAGAGCGATCGGTCGATGGGTGTCTTCAGCAACCGTAGCACGTGAAAAACTGGCGTTTTGCAGATTTATAGTCTGACTTTCAGATTCAAATTTTTGCACGGCTTCATCAGGCTGGGCAAGGAAATCACTGATTCGACGCATGCTCACACGCAGTTCCGTAACGGATTGCATGAGGTCGGGAGCTTCACTGAAGATTGTGACAAGTGACGCAATGACGCTGAAGGATGCAAAGACGTCGGCAGTTGAGGGCACGCCCGTGAGCCAAGCAACAATCGAGACCACGACGGCACCCGTGAGAATAGGCAACAGAGATGTGAGTGCGCTGTGACGCGCCGCAATGCGCGCTCGTTGACGCATCAGTCCGACCTCTTTTTCGCGGATAGCCATGACGCGTTGTTCGAATTTATCTTCCCATGCATGGAATTTGATGACCCGAATTCCCGAGAGGATTTCGCTGAGCACACCTAAACGCAGACGGGCCTGTTCGCGAATGGCCGTAGCGAGCGTGCGCATGCGCACTTCAAGATGGCGGCCGATAGGAATAATCGCAGCGAGGGCAATAACAGCAAGCAGTGCCCATGGCCCAAGAAAATAAACAAGCATGGCGCAGTAAGCGACAATCGTCAGAGGATAAAGAAGGGGTTCAAGCAAGAATGAAATCATCGCCGTGGAGTCGCAGTCGCGGGTTGCGATATTAACATACTCGCCGGTTGTTAGGCGCGCACGTTGACGCGGCGAGAGCCTCAACAGCTTCTGATAAACCTCATGCCGGAGCAGGCCGGGCATGGCCCACGTCATCTTGAAGGATAGGCGCAGAAAATGGGTTCGGATGAGTGCGAGTAAAACAAAGCTTCCAATGGCGAACAGAGCCAGCGACAGGGAATCTGGAACAAAGGAAAACAAGTCTTCATACTGTCCGCCATTGCGGCGCGAAAAACGGCCAATCAGTTCGCGCAAGAGCAGCGGACGCAGAAGCCCCAAAACTGTAATGACGAAAAGTAAAAGAAAAATTTTGATGATCTTGGTTTTAAATGTAGCAAAAAGCGCCCGCGCGAGATGACCCGCAAAGGCAGCCCTGAAAAGGTGTGACGTTGTTTCCGGAGAGTCATCTGCGGGGGGCGTGGGGTGCAAATCGTCGAGCGTCAGTGGCCGCTGTCGTCCTGTTCGGATGAGCGGCGCGATCCAGCTGTGGATAATGCGCTTGTGGCGTGGCGCCTGATCTTCTCTTAATGTTCCCGTCATGGGAACAAATCTTTACTTCTGCTTTGCCTCATTTGCAAATTGGAACGCGTCATCCAGATTTCGTTCTGCAGGTCTCACGATAATAACCTGACCACCTTCATAGCGTGTCACTGCAGGAGTACGCTCTGCCGGAAGACCGTGTTCGACTCGAGCCTTGCGCATGCGCATTTCACCCTGTTCCCGGTTGTTTATCACAACCTTGCTGAGTCTGCGCACCGACTTTTCAAATTGCTTCTCTGCTTTAAAGCGGTCTTCAAAGTTCTCTTGTCTCACAAAGACAAGCTCTCCGCTTTCGTCGATCCCGACAGATTCTTTGTAGGTCGGGTCGTTTTTGATGCCGTCGATCTCGGGCAACGCTGATATCTCGCCGTTTCCTCCTAGGCGCACATCTGCAATTTCCGTGCGGCAACGCTTGAGGAGCTGGAACTCATGCTGGAGTTTCGATTGCAACTCTTCGTTGACGTGCTGCTGAGCAACAAGCTCGTCGGTGGCTGTCGATTTGTCTTGAATCACGAGATTGCGATCTTTGTCGAATCCCATTTTTTCTGATTTCTTTTTGTCTGATGTTTCGAGCTGGGTTTGGAGTTTTTGATCTCCAAATTTTTTTGATGCACAGCCTGCCAGCGTTGCCAAGACTAGAAGTCCAGCGAATTGTTTCATGCGTCATTCTCCCCGTCAGTGAGATTTACCTTCAAAAGTGTTTTACTCGATACATGCACAATATGGGAGGAGGAATGGAGGGGGAATCATCGTCCGGACGACAGGCAGATCTTGCATCCCCATCCGATCAAAGACGGGATGCTCGCTTTAAGGTCAACTCGTCGGCGCCGCACACTGTTAAAGTGATTCTGGGTCACGCAGAACTCAATATGGAATGCGTCGATTATAGCCCGTTTGGTTTGGGTTTGCGCGTGCGTGTGAGTTCAGACCTCCCACTGTTGTCGATTGGCGAGCTTGTCGACCTTGATTGCGATTTTGCCGGTTCACGTTTTCGAGCGCGTGGCTCGGTTGCTAATACGCGCGTCGAAAGAACGGCCGAGGGCGATTTTGTTCGCTTGGGTATCGTTCTGAGTCGTTCGGCAGAGGTCGTTCGACCAGCTCACATTAAGCGCCGTTCTGCGCGTATCCAAATGAACGAAAGTCTCTCTCCAATGGTTATGGTTGCGGATGAACTGAGATTCGGAGAGCCTATTTTTGCCAAGCTGACCGACATCTCTCATGGTGGCATGCGCTTGGTGATCGACCGCCATCCGCTCCCTTTTCTTGAAAAGCAAAGACACTGGTTCGATATCCTGTTGCCCGCATTTGGGCATTGCCGTGTGTTCTGCAGACTCGCTTACGTGCGGCGTGATGGTCAGTCTTCTCGATATGTCGTTGGATGTGAGTTTGTTGATGGCGGAGAAGAAGACAGACGACTTATTCTCGAAGATTGGCTTTTTTACTGTAATTTTTGGTTGCAGATAGACGACATTCGGTCGGCTGGATTTGAATTGAAACATTTGAGTTCGATTGACGAGCGGCACCGTGTTCTTTTGTCGGCCGTGTCCTACCTGTACGCACCAAACTCTTCCGTTCATCCAGAAAACGAAAACACGGTGGGTGAAGGGCAAGCGTCGGCCTCATCGTGGACCGAGCGTTTGGAATTGACTGTTGGCAGCGGAGCCGATGTTTTGCGCATGTCGGCAGCCTTTAGCGAGCGAGAGCAGTTGTTGTTGATTGAATCTATCGAGTCTCACGATGCGCCTTTTATGGCCCTGTGTTCAGTCTGGAAGGCTCTCGTCGTGTTTGCGAGCACACATCAGATTGTTGACCTCGACATTGCTGCGGGTCAGACCCAGTCCGAGTTTGTTAAAGTGAGCTTTGGAAACGCAACGCAGGACGGTCAGATGATCAATCGTAAAGTCGATGATCTTCTTGCCGGAGATGATCTCGATTGGCGGATCTGGCGGCGGATATACAAAGACATCCGGCGCAAGAGTTCAATCAAGCTGCCCGAGCCGGTTTCGTTTTTCAGAAAATTTTTATTGATCTGACAGCCAATCTGTCCAGAGTTTTCCTTGATGCGGTTCCCAGAGGGTCGGGCATGGATCGCACAGTGCAAGGCCCGTCCATGTCTTGGCGACTGCAGATTTTGAAGTCAGCGTTAGCCAACCACATCCGCCCCAATCGGTCAGTTTAGGGGCGAGTTCAGAAGCAGCGACTTCCACCGCATTTATTCCAATCAGGTTAACGCAAACCACTCCTGTGCTCTCGTCTTTGAGAACAGAAATATTCTGCCATTCTTTGGCATGGGCGACAGCCTCAAATTCCGCAAGATTATGCTTGTGAGCAAATTCCAATCCGAATGATTTGGAGGGAAGATACTTTTCAAAATGGGCCGCAGCGTGTTGTGTCCATGAGCGTGCAAAGGAGTTGGCCATGCTGTGGGTCCAAGAATCAGGAGCAATCGCAAGTAAAGGGGTCAGGCATCCACGCCCCAGCCAACTTGAGGTCTGCAGTGCGAGGTCTTCTGGGGAATCGGCATCGGTTAAGTGAACAGAGTTTTGGAAATGTCCGAGTCCAATGACACGAGCATGGCTTCCTGCCTGAGACATGGCATTTTTGATGTTAACAATGGTGCTATCGCTGCCAAAAATAAGAACGCGGTCAGCCTGCGGAGCAGTGGGCAAACGGTTGTCGAAGATGCGAATAAAAGATTCGCCCGCACATTGGTTAAAGGCATCCGCGAGAGTTTTGATTTGCTCTCGCACGAGGGCGCTGAGCGGATCCTCTTGTCGCACCGAGGGTAAGTAAAGAGCGATTTCTTCCGCGCCCGACAGCCAAGCGATTGTTGTTGGAAAAAGCCACGTGATAGGAATATTGGCCGATGCTGTTATTGCAATCACTTCGTTTTCAAACTGCAACCGTCGCTGCAATTCACTTTCTGCCAGAGGATTGCGCCAGTTTTGGAGAGATCCAGAAAGATCGTCGAGGGCACCACGTGTCCAAACACCACAGGAATCCAGACGCGAGAGCAGCTCCCGAGGTTCAAAAAGCACGCGTGGCTTTGCAGTTATTTTTTTTGTCTGACGCGTGTTGATTTGGATGTTCGTGTGATTGTCTTGGTCAACCTGTGATTGCAAATCACTCAGGTCAAAACGGAAAAGGACCAGGCCCAAGCCCAGGCTGGGACGGGACCGCCTGGTATTGACGCGGCGG
>CAYWSV010000041.1:15193-21390 GCA_964460155.1 uncultured Oligoflexia bacterium
AGGTCAAAACGGAAATTTGTTTTAACATTCAAGCTGCAGCCTTTGATAGTTGCATCCGGTGCACGGCCAAGCAGACGGAATTTCAGGCAGGAGTCATCGACACTTTCACCTAAATCTTCGGTCAAAATAAAAGGCCAAGAGTCTACGTTCGCTGTGTCAATAAAAGCTAAAAATCCTGATTCACCTGAATTACGAACTGTTTTTAAATCAGGCGCAATAATCAACGAGCGCAGGGTTGGACTGCAGTGGAATGTCCCGTTGTGCGGCGATGTGCACGAATAGGCCTGAGAGCTGAGCTCGCACATCCCGTACTCTGAAAGATAAAAGGCGTTGCTCGAAGGGCTGAGCCAACGTGACATGTGTCTGTGAAGTTCCTCTGGCCCGGTGCTTACGGTTCTGCCTTTTGTGCCACCCGTATCAAAAAAATAAACATGTTTTGCATGAATAAATGGGTTCGAAGACCTGTGTTGCCGATGCCAATGTGCGACGATAAGATGATGAATCGAGGTGCCGAAAATAACGCACGATTGAAATTTCGGTTGTGTCCCAAATTGATCGAAAAATGTCGCGAGCTCCTCGGGCTTCGATTCAACATCGATATAAGAAATATCGAGCCCGTTTTCTTGCCAAAGGCTAATCATGGCAGCCAGTGAACTTTCGGGCCAAGTGGCGCGTGGTGGAACGAGACTGATGATGGGAGTGTTTGTTGAAATGCCTAAGCGGGTGGCAGCGTCAAGGTAACCACGCGTGACGGAGTCCTTGTAGGATTGCCATCCCGATGGTCCTAGAACATGCGAGGCCCGCACATCGTTAGTGCTTCCGCTTGAGCGAAACAGGGTCATCTGTTTATTGGTCAATTCCGCATCCGAATATCGCGAAATGCGGAGCAGGCGAAAACATCGGATGGGCAGAAAAGGCAAGACTTTTCCGTCAGGCAGTTGGATGTGGCGGATCCATGGCGAAATTTCGGGACGTCGAGCGAGAGTGCGCTGACAAAGGTCCAAGAGTCCGGCAAACTCGTCCGATGAGAGGGCGATGTCGGGAGTCCGGATTGCCAGTGTGGGGTCGTTCATGCTTTCATACTCCACGATTTGCAGCCTTTCACCGTCTAAGGGAATTCGAATGGCAGACTCAGCTCTGAATACAACCAAGAACCGCCTCATGATGATCGGCTACATTCTTCTTTTCATCGCGACTGTCGGTTTTGATCAAACCACCAAATTCCATGCACAGCAACAATACATGGTGTGGTCTCACGAAACCGATCTGCGGAGTTATCGCGGCGATTCGCATCGAGTGATGACTCTTGGAGTCTCTCCTTCGTTGACCAATGAAAAGGGTATGGACCGAGCTCAAATCTCGAATAACTGGCTAGACTTTCATCTCACCTACGTCCGGAATCCGGGTGCTGCGTGGGGCTCGTTTGCCAATGCGCCCGAAAAAATCCGGCTTTGGCTGTTTTACGCAATTACTGTTCTTGTGTCTGGTATGATTATCTATTTGTTCAGAAGCGCTCATCCCGGCCAGCGTATGCAACGCACGGCTCTGACGTTCGTGCTTGCCGGAGCGGCAGGCAACTTCGTCGACCGCTTGCTGTTGCGCTACGTGATTGACTGGTTGCATTTCCATTGGCGTATCTTTGGCTGGGAATATTCGTTTCCGGTCTTCAATTGGGCCGACGTCGCTATCAATGTGGGCATCGGGCTCATGATCCTCGATAGTATTTTACACGAGGTTGCCTTGCGTAAGCGTCTCCGCGAACAGAGCCCACAAGCCACTCAGGTGACCTCCACTTGACAATTGCCAAAGCGGTCTCAAGTTGACCTCGCCCCGATTTTTCGAGGAGGTCCCATGGCCCAGCAATTTCTCAAAAGTTCCACTCACAAAGTGAATGAAGTTTTTCAGGCGGCAATCACCGAGGCTGTGAATGCCCAGACCCGCCTGCTGACACCTGAATTTATTCTGTTTGCCCTCGTTGAACAGAAAGACTCGGTTGTCATGAAAGTGGCTCGGGAATTGGGTCTCGATGACGTCAAAGTAAAAACTGGGTTGGTGAACGGCCTTTACGAGCGCATAAATCGATTGCAACGGCGGCCAGAGCAGGGTCCACAGACGAAAACAGACGGGCTGAATCTTTACGGGACTCAAGAGGTCAATCATCTTTTCGAACGAGCCGACGTCGAACGTAAAAATTTTACTGATGCTTTCATCTCGACGGGGGCTTTGTTTCTTGCCTTTTTTGATACTCGTTTGCCATCGACAAGAGAGCTTTTGCAACAGGTCGGTTTCAACGCGGAAGACACACGCCGTGCACTGCTTACCGTACGGGGCAATCAGACTGTTACGAGTCGTGACGACGAATCAAAGCAAAGTGTTTTGGCGCAATTCACAAAAGACCTAACCGCAATGGCACGGCGTGGTGAGCTCGATCCGGTTGCTGCTCGTGAGGCAGAAATCGATCGGGTTATTCAGATTTTGTCGCGGCGAAAGAAAAATAATCCGGTTCTGATTGGTGAACCTGGGGTTGGAAAAACCGTGATTGTTGAAGGGCTCGTCCAGCGCATCGTTGCTCAGGAGGTTCCAGAGCACCTTGTAGGCAAACGTGTTCTTTCTCTTGAAATGGGTGAGCTGGTTGCTGGCACCAAAATGCACGGTGAATTCGAGGAGCGGCTCAAGCAAATCAAAGAGGAAATCATCTCGCTTGAAGGTGAAGTTATACTTTTTATCGATGAGCTGCATACCGTTGTCGGAGCTGGCCGAAGTTCGGGTGCACTGGATGCTGGCAATATTCTAAAAACATCACTCGCCGGCGGGCAGCTGCAATGTGTGGGCGCAACCACTTTTAGAGAATACAAAAAATACATTGAGTCAGACCCTGCTCTCGAGCGTCGGTTTCAGCCTGTTAAGGTTGAAGAGCCATCGCTCGCTGATGCCAAGGTTATGTTGACTTCTGTGGCTCCGAAATACGAACGGCATCACCATATTAAATATTCTCCAGAGGCATTGAGTGCTGCTGTTGAATTATCCCATAAATATGTGTCCGGACGATGCTTGCCCGACAAAGCTATTGACCTCATCGATGAAGCTGGTGCGCTTAAAAGAATTTCTGTTGTGAGTCTGCCGCCTGAAATTCAGAAACTCGAACAGGAAAAAGCACAACGTCAGGAGGAACGGACCGAGGTCTTTAACCGTCAGGACTTTCCAAAGGTCGCCGAAATTCAAATGGAGATCGTTAAGCTCGAAAACAAAATCAATGAGCTGCGCCGCAACTGGGACGCAACAATTAAGCCTGAAGACAAAATCGTCAACGAAGATGACATTGCGGAATTGATTTCAAAGTCCACGGGTATTCCCGTGGGACGCTTGCAAGCAGAGGATATGTCCAAACTTGCGAATATTGAGGCCGAGCTCGGAAAACGAGTGATTGGCCAAAAGCATGCCGTTGAAGCGGTGGCCAATGCCTTGCGCAGGAATCGAGTTGGCTTGCGTGAACGGCGCGCTCCTATTGGCTCATTTTTATTTCTGGGACCAACGGGTGTCGGAAAAACTGAGCTCGCCAAGGCACTCGCCGAGTATGTTCTTAATGATGAAAGCCGGATGATTCGGTTCGATATGAGCGAATTCATGGAGCGACATGAAACTGCCAAGTTGATTGGCTCACCGCCCGGCTATTTGGGCTACGGTGATGGTGGTCAGCTCACCGAGAAAGTTAAGCGTCAGCCCTACAGCGTCCTGCTCTTCGATGAAATCGAAAAGGCACATCCGGATACGTTTAACTTGTTTCTGCAATTGCTCGACGACGGCCGCTTGACCGATGCCGAGGGTCAGATTGTCAATTTCGAAAATACGCTGATTGTCTTCACGAGCAATATTGGCAGTGAACATATTGTTTCCAACAAACGCGCGGTGGGTCTGAGTTCCGACACTCGCGAACTCAGCGACGACGAGGTCTCCAAGCTTGTCAAAGAGGAGTTGCGCAAGAACTTTAAGCCAGAGTTTCTCAACCGTCTGGATGAAACGATTGTCTTCCGGAAGCTCGACAAAGAGGCCACAGGACAGATCCTGAGTTTGCATTTGAACGACCTTGGTGAGCGACTCGGTAAGCAAGGGCTTCGATTGAATGTGTCATCTGAAGCGTTTGTGTGGCTTACGGAAAACGGTTTTGATCCGCTTTATGGTGCTCGACCGCTGCGCCGCCTTATTGAACACGAAATCGAAAACAAAATTGCCCAAGACATTGTTCGTGTTGGCAGAAACAAGGCCACAGGGCGAGTCAACGGCGAGCTTTTGTCGGTGGGTTATTCCTCAGGGAAAGAGCATTTGTCGGTAAAAATTGACTAAAAACTATTCGCTTAATCCGAAGGTTTCCAAGAGGACAAACTAAAGAGTCGTGAGTGTTTATCCGATTTATATGGGGTGCGTAAAAACGCTCACTATGGAAATCAAATGAGATCCATGATCCCTTCGTTATTAATGACTTAGTCAGTTGAACTTTGCCGAGGTTTGCATGACTTGTATGATTGCCCGTTTCTCCGGTATCGCTCTTTTGGCAATTCTCAATGCTTGCTCAGGTGCTAACACCTTCAAAACTCAGAGCCCCACAGCCGCGCAAACACCACGTATTCAGGCGACACCTGTTCATTCGAATACCGCTGCAAACAAAGCGCCGCCCCCAACAGAAAACGCAGTGACTCCTCCACCAGAGGTTGAGAAAAAAGTAACACCTTCGGCACAGCAAGCGTCAAACCCGCCTCTCATTCAAGCCTCGGCGAGCGGAATCAGTGTTGCAGCAGGCTATTATGGTTTGAGACAGAGTTTCTCAGAAGTGACAATTAAATTTGATAAACCATACAAGGCGAAATCCCAGATAGGTTCATGCAGTGGTGGATGCATTTGTAGTGGTGATAACCTGACTTTTCGATTAGAACCTCAAGATGGTTCATGTCTCGCGTCGGCCGCGTCCGCACGCGTGTATGAGTTTGACGGCGATCTACCGAGCGAAGTGACTGTCACGGTCAAAGGGCAGGGAGTTCACCTGTACTATCCGCATTTTTCATGGACGAGCAAGGATGGGAAATACGCTGCTGCGCTCGATTGTGCCAAAGGGCGTCCGTATGTTTATACGAATTGGGACGTGACCTATAGCTGTACCCTTACACCACCTTCAGCCTCAACCGTCTGGTCATCTGTCGCGCCCTAAATGCTCTTAACTCACTGGTTTTGATGGGTTATAAAAAATCTTCTCAGGTCGCCGTTCGTCCTTCCGAATCCTCTGGCAGAGGAACAAGAGGGGAGAACGGCCGAATGACCGTAAAGGCTCCGCCGATTCGCGAAGAAACACGCAAACGCTGCGTGATTGTGCCGATGAACGAAGGTTTGACTCAGCGGCTCTCGCCGGTGAGCCTCGAACATTTTCATTTTCTGTATGACATTCAAAAAATTGATTTTTCGATTTTCGTCGTTGTCGATAATTGGTTGGTTGAATTCATCAAGGCCAAAGAGTTTTCGAAGGAGCTTTTAGACGAAATTTGGATGGCTTGCTTGAAACCCAAAGGGGCTTTCAAGGTGTGTCTGTGGAAGCAAGACAGGCCAAAATTCGACGCTGTCATGAGGCAAGTGCGCAGTAAAAAACTTGCGCGCCTCGTGGCACAGGTCCCGCACTTGGACAAAAAGACTCTCGACTTGTACGACAACCTCAGTGCATCGAGCCAAATGGTCGTGAAGGGCGGTATTGATGAAGAGGTTGTGACGCGCGTGCGTGCCAGTGCCTCGTTGCTCGTTTCGTCAGTCATCGATTCTCAAGCGTCTCTTTATACTCTCAGCAAAATGATTTCATGCGACCCCACGCTGTATGATCACAGCGCTTCTGTAGCGATGCTCTGTGCCATCATTGCGCAAGAGATGGTCGATAGACCGATGTCTGAAAAAGAGGTCATGGCTGTTGCTGAATGTGGACTTTTTCATGACGCAGGAAAAACTTGTGTGCCAAGTGAAATTCTCAACAAGCCAGCCAAACTGACTCCTGAAGAATTCGATGAGATAAAAAAGCACACAACATATGGCCGCGACGAGCTGATCAAGTCGAAGGATTCAGGTGCGTCGATAGATGAACTCGCAATTCGTGTTGCGTATGAACATCACGAGAAATTCAACGGACGCGGATATCCTGAAGGCCGTTTAGGACGACTCGAAGCGGA
>CAYWSV010000042.1:0-15461 GCA_964460155.1 uncultured Oligoflexia bacterium
GCAAGTTCGTCCGCATGGCCCTTGGTGGCGTGCGTGATGAAGCGGAAATTCGTGGTCACCGACGCACGTACATTGGTGCAATGCCCGGCAAGATCATTGGCGCGCTTAAAAAAGCGGGCACCAGCAATCCAGTCATTCTGCTCGATGAAATCGACAAAATGAGCTCGGATTTCCGTGGCGACCCTGCAAGCGCCATGCTCGAGGTTTTGGACCCCGAGCAGAACTCAACGTTCAACGACCACTATCTCGACATGGATTACGACCTGTCGCAGACGCTGTTCTTGGCAACAGCAAACAACCTGCACACGGTTCCAAAGCCACTGTTGGATCGTATGGAAATCATCAGTCTTGGCGGTTACACCGAACAAGAGAAGGTTAACATTGCACAACGTCACTTGGTGCCCAAGGCTGCGAAGTCGAATGGACTCGAGGCTACGGGTTTGGCGTTCGATGACTCGGCACTCGAGGAACTCATCCGCTACTACACCCGCGAAGCCGGAGTGCGTAGCCTTGAGCGCGAGATCTCGAGTGTGTGTCGCAAGATTGCTCGTCAGCTGCTGAAACAGAAGACCGGCGGAGATGCGGCCACGACCGAAACGACAACCAAGGCAAGCAAAGCAGAGAAGGCTGCCAAAACAGCTACTGCGGCAACTGCCACACCGACAGTCGAAAAAGCTGCAACAACCCAAACGGAAATCATCAAACTCGACGGCATCAAAGCGCCGCCGGTCAATGATGCGACCATCCGTGAAAATCTGGGTCCACGTCGATTCAGCATCAACGAAACGGGTGCGCGCGACGAAGTTGGTGTGTGTCAGGGTCTGGCCTACACGGAAGTCGGTGGCGACCTGCTGCTGACTGAAGTGTCGGTGGTCACCGGAAAGGGCAATCTGAAGATCACAGGCAAACTGGGCGAAGTCATGCAAGAGTCGGCACAGGCTGCATTCAGCTACGTGCGTTCTCGTGCTGCATTCCTTGGGTTGGACGAAGACTTCTACTCGAAGATCGACATCCATGTTCACTTCCCTGAAGGAGCTATTCCCAAGGATGGTCCAAGCGCCGGTATCACCATGGCAACGGCTCTGGTCAGCGCACTGACCAAGCGTCCGGTGAGCCGTGAAATCGCCATGACAGGCGAAATCACTCTGCGTGGACGCGTTCTGCCCATTGGTGGTCTGAAGGAAAAACTTCTGGCCGCGCATCGTGGTGGCGTCAAGAAGGTCATCATCCCTCGTGAGAACGAGAAGGATCTGCACGAAATTCCAAAGAACGTGCTTGAAAAGATGACCGTTGTGGGTGTGGATCATGTTGA
Source organism: uncultured Oligoflexia bacterium (assembly GCA_964460155.1). GTDB lineage: Bacteria > Bdellovibrionota_B > Oligoflexia > Silvanigrellales > Silvanigrellaceae > RFOM01. Next base: position 1,313 of record CAYWSV010000042.1, read on the forward strand.
CTCAGTACTGTTCCATGCGTTGGCTTGGAACGAGACTGACGAGCTTCAATCGAAGCTGAAAACGGCTTCCGAGCTCGCAAGCTTGGTCAATAACCAAAAGCCCCCAACGAACGACTCGCTCCGCCACTGACGTTGTAGTCCTTCTCTGCCGATAGGCAAAAATTGCCCTCTGCTAAGCTTTAAGTAGCTCAGCGGAGGTTTTTTTTTCATGGATGTCGAGTTTGTAGAACATCTGAAAACCCAATGGATGGGCATGATCGATGCCGTCGAGGATCCTCTCGCGCTCATCGACGCAAATTATAATATACGTAGACAAAACCGCGCCTACGTTGACCTTGCCGTCAATCCCGAACAGCTCGACATCCGCCAGTTCAAGGGACAAAAATGCTACGAAGCCTTTGCAGGCCGCACTGCCCCTTGCCCGGACTGCAAGTTTCAAAAAGCACGCGCCGAGGGAATCAAATCAACTTGGAACAGTCGCAATCTCCTGCATGGTCGAGAGATGGAGGTGCGTGTCAGTCCAAACGTCGACGTCGAGCACGGAGACACTCTCGCGGTTGTTCAATATCGCGATGTCACTCATCAAAGAGCGCTGCAAAACAGTCTTGCGCGCGCTGATAAACTCGCAGCGCTTGGCAAACTTGCTGGCGGTGTCGCCCACGAAATCAACAGTCCGCTTGCAGGAATCATGGCCTTCGCGCAAATGGCGCTCCGTGAAATGCAGGAGGATGATCCTCATTACGAAGACATGCGCGAAATCGAAGCCGCTGCGCAAAAATGTAAAATCATCGTTGAAGGACTCCTCGGCTTCGCCCGTCAAGATGTGCCAGAGTCAACAGAAGTCTTCGATCTCCTCGACAGTATTCACTCAACGTTGCGCTTGGTTAAAGCCATCCTGCGCAAAGAACAAATTCAATTGAATCTGGCATTACCCCAAGAACCTATTTACATTGATGGTTCAAAAGGTCGCTTGTCTCAAGTGTTTCTAAACCTCATTACCAATTCGATTTATGCCATGAAAGATGGCGGTGGAGAGCTTGAGATCTCGGTCGCTTTGGCTGATTCAAATGCCGAAATCAAAATCAGAGACACGGGCGTTGGCATTAAGACCGAACACTTAAAGAAAATCTTCGACCCATTTTTTACGACAAAACCCATCGGCGAGGGAACCGGCTTGGGCCTCGCTATTTGCTATTCAATCATGGCACAACACCGAGGTTCCATCTCAGTCGAATCGTCTGAGGGAGTCGGAACTACATTCACACTCACGCTGCCGCGCGTTATACGCGAGCACAACTCACCTACAGGTTAAACAATGATTGACGTCAAAGACCTTGAAGCATTTCTGGCAATAGTTGATGGCGGTTCAATTTCTCATGCTGCAAATGGGCTCGGGCTTACACAACCAGCAATTAGCCTAAAGCTCAAAAAAATTGAGGCGGAACTGGGCGTCAAGCTGTTTCAACGCACACCGCGTAGCATGGTGCCCTTGCCAACAGCCGAAAGCATCGTTCCTCAAGTTCGAGAGATTCTCAACCGCTTCGACGGTATCAAAGAGACACTGACCGCCGAGGTCAGCTCTATTGCCGGTGCCGTGCGCATTGGGTGTCTGATGGGATGGTTCGAATCATTATTCCTCCCAGCGTTCGCGGGAATTCATCAAAAAGCACCTCATATCCAGCTCAGACTTCACGTCGATCAAACATCAAATCTATTGCACATGGTCACCCATGGTCAGCTCGATTTGGCCATCGTCGCTCAACCTTTCGAACATACCGAAGGGGTCCATGCCGAAAAATTAATAGACGAAGAACTTGTTCTCTTCGGAAAATCACTCCCAAAGATGACGAGCAAAGATGAGCGGAAACGCGCCCTTCTGAGTCGTCCATGGGTCACCATGACAACTCCTGATTCAATTGTGGATACATTTTGGAGTGAGCTGTTCGGCAACGAACCGTTTCCTTGGCACAGCGTTCAAATCGCTGCATGTTTGGATCACATCATTGCCATTCCCAAGGTGGTCATGTCTTTGGAAAATGCGCTCTGTGTGGTTCCAAGACAAGTGGTGACCCAAGACGGTTTTCAGAACGGATTTGAAGCCGAATCAGCATCAATGCAAAAGAATGGTCTTTATCTGATTGCTCGCTCGGGTTGTCTTGAGCTCAAAAGATATTCGATCGTTGCCGAAGAGCTTAAGAAATGCGCCTCTCTGCGAAAACAGACAGTTTCGGGCGGAGGAATTTAACTACGATGAATCTTGCGAGGATGATAGCCGTTCGTGTTGGCGCAGGACTCATCGGTGTGGGTCTTGCGGCAGCTGTATTCCTCGTCATTCATTCCAGAACATCGCCCAAGATGATGGCCATTAGTTTGCTGCCCCCCGCAAAAAAACTAGGGACACAGGGAGAGCTGACTCCAGAAAAAATCGCAGCTCTTGTTGCTGACTCAAAGTTACAGCCTCTCTCTGATCCGAAAAATTTCGTTGCCGAGCCCGAGCTTCCCGCAGGGATCAGCCTTCCACCCGATTCTGAACTCTTGGGCTATGGACAATCCAAATTCATTGTCGATTCTCGCTGGGCCACTGTTCGATTCATTGGAGACGATCCTGCAGGCGCCGGACTTTCGGGCGCGGATCTCAACGTGGCTCAACTCGCTGCATTGGGATCTGTCAGAGACACTGTTCCGGTCATCACAACTGCACAAACCATCAATGAGATGATGGATAATTTCTTTGTCCCGCTGATTAAATCACTGCCTCGAGCCGATGAAATTCTCGCAAAAATAAAAATTCAGGGTGCGTATTTCTCGCCGCGCTTCAAGAATCCCGATGGTTCAGATCCCGAACGCGACAACGCATATGTTGTAGGTGTTCAATCTCTTTATGTGTATCCGAATTCCTGTTTCGACAGAACAACTGCGAACGCATGTACACCACTGGGTTATTCTGCAGGTCATGATCCCACAATTATTGGTCACGAACTGTCACACGTTATTTTCAATCACATGCGCGATGAGCGCAGTTTGGAAGGATGGCAATGGTTTGCGGTCAACGAAGGATACGCAGATTTTTTCAGTGCCAGTTACTTTGGAGACCCAACACTCGGTCGAATTTGGAGAGTTTCACGCCCGTCAGGACAGCGCTATCTCCGACGCCTTTTGGATACACCGACAACCGATGACCCTAAAGCTCTGGAAGAAGGGCACGCCTTTGGTTCGGTGTGGAGCTCGGCGTTGTGGCGCATCAGAACGCAAATCACCTCAACATACAAAGTCAAACCATTCGAATTCGAACGTATCGCTCTGATGAGCATCAACTTTCTGGGCGAATCCACAAAGACAAAACTGGGAGACGCAGCTGCAGCTGTTCTGAAGGCGGCCGACGTCTTGGGATACTCCGCTTGGAAACCTTTGATGATTGAGGAATTTAAAAAGAGCGAAATGGAACTCGCACGTGGTCAAAAAATACTTGCGGCCACGGGCGAAACTATCGAACAGCAGCAAGGCGGAATCAGTTGCGGCCAAATTGCCGCACACCACCAAAAGTCTTCTCACCCTTCTTCGGCGATCGCATTGTTTCTAATGCATGCGCCGATTCTTTTATTGTTCTTCAAACGCAGGAAAAAGAAATCGGGGAGCGTGATTGTTCTTGCCAGTTCATTTTTTCTTCAGGGATGCAATCTATCTTCTCTGTGGAAGAGCGAACAAACAAAACCGGGTGGATTGGCGATTGTGTATAAATGCAATCTCAACGGACTCAAGGACGGAACTCCTTTGCTGCCGATCGAGCGGACGGTGACTTTTGTTTTTCCAGACAGTGCACCCGAAACAGGTCAATCTGAACAAATTTTTGTAGGTGACGAAAGATTTGAAAATGCAGCATCCTCACTTTTGTTGATTGTCGACAAATCAAATATGCGCATCGACCAATTTCGAAAAAGAGATGGCAGTCTCTTTCAGTTAAATCTTGGGCAAAAATACCTTAACTCTGAAGATGCTCTTGCGGTTCAAAATATGCGATTAGCAACAATCATTATCGAGGGCGCAGGGCGAGCCTGGAAGAAAGAAACAAACCAACCCTCGGCGGTGGTCGGATCGCCCGCCTCATCGCGAACAGCCATCAGTTTCGACGTCACGGGAACTCCTGCGACAGCAACAATTCGCTCAGACATCACAGGCGCTCGGGGATTTGGACCCCTCGCAAACGAGATCAGTGTGAATGGAGTCTCGTTGTGTAATTACCAGCGCACGACCCGCTAAACGCAAGGACGTGGCGCCACCGCAAAGAATGAAATTGAATTCAATTAGAAGAAAGTAATCGAACGCGCATCGCTCAGGTCTTCTACTCCGTCGTCCTGAGCCAAGCCCAATTCACCGGTAAACCCAAATCCCAAAACGCCGCGCCCTTGATCAAGCTTAAACGGAACCAAAAGCCACTCTTCTGGGCTCTGACCCACATCCAACAAGGAAGGTGACTGAGTCGTTTCTTGCGCCGAAACCTGCATTTTACAGCCTAAATGGCCAAATCCTCGCTGAATAACACCGGTCATTTGATTGCACACTTCACCAACCAAATCGCACAGCATGGAGTCATCGGTTTTGGCAGACGTTCCAGCAAACACTTTATCTGCAAAGGCTTTGGCCAGTCTCTTGTCCATGCATAACGTCACCGCACCCTGAAACCCGCTGCCGCTGACGCGAATGCCTGCAAGATAATCGCCGTTGATCACCATCGATTTGCGCACAACCAACGGCTCGTCAGTGACTTCGACACCCAGAGCAGCGCAGGCCTCTTTCACAGACTTCAAGATCAGATTCCGAACAGTATTGCTAAACCGTTGCAGCGGAGCGCCCTTCATCGACGTCATTGAAATTCTCCCGTCATTCTCAGTCAGTGCAGCACACCGTCCAGTCTCCCCGAGTCAGCTCGGCAAAACAACACGCTTCGTCCAACAAATTGGCCCACAGGCAGGATTTTCCTTATCTCGTCGAGATATGATCGCCACATGAACACGCAAATTCAAAATTCTCAATTTCAGTTTTCCGGCAGCCAACCGTGCGCTCGCGCATGCGCTGACAGTGCGCTTGCATACTCACGCGGACAAAATCCGAGCGTACGACATTCGCTCACAACATCGGGATGGCTATTAGGCCTTAATGGTGTGCATTTGGGTGAAGATATGCGGCTTTATCCGGGTCCCAACACGGTGGGTTCATCGGCGCGCTGCAACATTGTTGTCACAGCTCCAGAAACAGGTCGACAGCACGCGGTGATCGATGTTCTTTCGGGAGAGTCCGCTATTGTCTACCCGGGCTCGAGTCATCGCCCTCTCTTTGTAAATGATTCTCCATGCGAAATGGCCACTCCGCTGTGCCACGGTGACACGCTGCAAATCGGCGATCAATTGTTTGCCTTTATTGCTTTACTGCCTGTCCCTGCCAATGAAAGAAAGATCATTCAACTTCGAGAGCGCCTGCATCCCAAAGTCTTATGTACGGTTGGATGGCTCGTTGAACTTAATACTCCCGATGGCGGACGAGATTACCGCCTTTTTCCCGGTGAAAATCGAATTGGCAGTCAGTCGGGTCTTGAGATCTTTCTGCCCCACGCAGACATCCGAGAACGCCACTGCGTCATCACGCGTCATCCTGAAAACTGGACGATTGTTCCAGTGTCGGTCACCGATCCTCTTTTCGTGAATGGTGTACCCAGTACGGGATGTGGACTCGAAAATGGAGACATTCTGACTATCGGTCAATCGGAATTTCTATTCCGCAGCATCAAGGTAGGCTTTGTGAAATGAGTTGGACGAGCGGACACAGACATCAACTGATTCCTTTGCTTTTTATTTCGCTTCTCAGCGGAACATCATGGGCTGCTCCGCAACGTTCAATTGTCATTCGTTCAGTGGATCGCGAAAGCGAGACGCACTTGAAGATCAGAGCATCGGCCCTTGAAAATGATTCCACGGGTGTCTTCCCGATTTCTACGCTCGACAAAAACTCTTTTACCTTGGTTCTCGATAAAGAGAAGTTCTCTGGTTCAGCTCTGGGCCTGACAACATTCGATTCGGCGCGTCGCTGGAACAATCGCGCAATTGTTTGGGCTTACGATGCCAACGGCGTCAAGACGATGAAAGGTCTGAACAAAGATCTCAGAGCACTTACGGCTCAAGAATTTATCGGTTTTAATGCAGACTTTCTCTCTATTCTTGGAGTTGCTCAAAGCAAAACCTTCGAGCGCGTTGTTCTCGATCAAGCAAATCAAGACAATGTTCTTGCGCTGCAAAGACAGCTTCTCAGCGACCCAACAAACATCAAACCCGAGTCTGTATTCAAAGAATCTGCAGTCTGTGTGGCTGCACAGAAATTTAATAAATGGACCTCATCAGGTCTCAAGAACTCCGATCAAAAGATGCTCATTCTTATTGGCGGAGCAGCACCTGTAAGCGAACAACAACGCGCAGCTCATGACAACTGTGTTGATCAGCTCCTAAAAATGCGGGTCATCATTCACCAAATTGTGTTCGCCAAACCTGAAACATTCCAAAAACGCCAATGGACGACTCAACCAGAGGTTCAGGCACAAGGGGCGACGTACAGAGTTGTCGATCTTCAAGGAGCATCACGCGCCCTTCAAGCCACACGAAATATCCTCGACAAAGAATACGTCATGTCAGCTCAGCTTCCGCAGCACGCACTGAGCAATCCACAGACATCTGAGCTGTCTTTGACTGTTTCTGGCAACTATCACGGCATCGAGTTCAAATCATCAACACAAATTCTGCGTATTCAACCTCTTCCAAGTCAGTCGTCGAGTTCTGAAAAAGTGACTTTAGGAAATTCGCCAGCACCCCACCCTCCACGATTGAGTGTTGTTGGAAATACGCACGGACTGGCTCTTAATGCGTGGTTCGAGTGGTTGGCCACGGCAGTGTTGATTGGTCTGATAGTGACAATACGACATATCAGACGCATGGAGTCTGGTATCTTTACGGTCACTTCACAAGCAGAACAAGGTGATGCATCTCAAGGGCCTCTGTTGCTTGTCTTAAATGGAAAAGATCAGGGCCGTGAATTTAGAATCAGACAAAAATCAGTCATCCTCGGCCGCGGATTGTTTTGTGATCTGCGTCTGAGCAGCAGCCAAATCAAGAGAAAGCACGGCTGCCTCAGATTAGAGGGCGATAAAGCCCTCATTGAAGATTTTTCAAATGGTGGAATTGCCGTGAATGGACGACCGCTCAGACACCTGCGCGTCATCGGCCACGGTTCTGTGATTCAACTTGGAGACCTGCATTTACTCTTTCGGTGTGGTGAGTCATGAAAAACAGTCAGCCTTATCTGCTGCGGTTCACAAGCGAACTCATGAAAAGCAGACATTTTACACTTCTTCAGGGTGAAAATTATATTCTTGGTTCTCACTCCGATGCAGACATTCGAGTCGATGGCGACCCAACAGTGAGCCGCAGGCATGCCTGTCTGAGTGTTCTGGAAAACGGCAGGCTCATTGTGACCGATTTGAACAGCACCAATGGGACACGCATCAACGGTAAACGTGTTCAGCCAGAAGGTCGCTTGCGCAACGGCGACAAACTCCAACTCGGGCTCAATACAACTTGTCTCCTTCAACCTTGGTCAGCTCTCGAATCGAGTCTTCCGCCGTCAATGCTCGAGGGTTTTCAACTCATTCCAAAAATAGAAACCCCAAAGCAAAATGCACTCAAGATGACAGCACCGCTGTGGTTTACTGTTGGTGGATTTTGTATTGGCGGAGTTTGTTTTAGCCTTTGGCAAGCCTACGAGAGTCCGCACAGTGTTTTTGCGCGCACATTGCCGTCAACATCTGCAGCTGTTGCACCAGCAATCATTGATCCCCAGCAACCCTCTGTTGCAACTTCTGCGCCGAAACAGCCACAACAGTTTACAAAAGACACATCCAAAGATGTAGATGTTCCGCTCGTGGCGAGCCATTTTGTCTGGGATGAAATTGTTAATATATCGCAGCGTTTTGGAGAAATCCCACCTTCCGCATTGGACCCTCAATTTCTCAGAGAAGTTGAACATTGGATTTCGTTTTACACAAAAAACGATCGTCATCTTGAACTCATTAAAAGACGAGATGCCGTTTGGAACAAAGTTCAACGTATCTTGCAGGTCCACGGACTTCCTGCCGAACTGGGTTACATCGCATGGGTCGAGTCAGCTTTCGATACCGAGGCTGTCAGTCATGCGGGTGCTGTTGGTATGTGGCAATTTATCGAAAGCACCGGGCATGAATATGGTTTGGTCAACGCAAACGGTGTGCCCGGCGATACACGCCGTCAGCTTGAATCAAGCACACACGCAGCAGCACGCTATCTCAATTCACTCTTAGGACAATTCGGAAACCGTCGTTACTTGCTCGCTCTCGCGGCCTACAACGCGGGTCAAAATAGAATCAAACGACAGGAAATCAGCGAAAGTATCAAAACTGCAAAACAGGTCGATTTCTGGCACCTAAAAGAAAGGCTGCCAAAAGAAACCTTGGACTACGTTCCCAAGGTCTTGGCAGCCATCATCATCGGACGAAACCCCGAAAGCTGGTAACACAGCCGTGCGGGAGGATCATCCCAGCTTTTGTTACCTTCAGTCTGCTGGAAAGAGCATGTCCTGATAGGTCGGGAAAGGCCACTTCGCAGCAGGCACAAGCGCTTCAATCTGGTCTGCTGTTGTGCGCAACTCTTCGAGTTTAGGTAACAACTGTTCCGCAATCGCTTTGGCTGTCTTGGGCAGTGCATCGTGCTCCAGTGCATCTCCAGCAGTCACGCGATCATACGCGGTGCGCAGTCCTGAAAGTGAACTTTCAAAACGCACAGCCAGCTGACCCAATTCACCCGCAAGCTTTTGTGCCGGCGTCGAAATATGCAGACGAGCCGAGGCGTCGCCCAAGGCAACCAACTCACTCAAATAAGCCAAAGTGCTTGGAAGAATTCCAGTCTGTGCCATTTCAATTGCGACGTTAATCTCAATAAGGCGTTGTTTGATGTAACGCTCCCATTGAATAGCCGCACGGCTTTCGAGGTCTGTTGCTGTGAGTGTTCCAGTTTCAACAAGGAACGCTGTTTTCGTTGAATCTGTCCACACACCCAGAGCCGTAGGCGTGTCTGCAAGATTACCCAAACCACGACGAGCAGCCTCATCGCGCCATTCCTGAGAATAGCCGTTGCCTTCAAAGCGAATTTTGCGTGTGTCACGAATCACTTCGCGCAGGATCTCGAACACAGCTTCCGGAGTCACGCTTCCACCCTTAGCGCGAGCCGACAACTTGGCATTCACCTTGGTCAAGCCCGAAGTCACAGCTGCATTCAGAATTGCAGTCGGGAAGCTGATCGATGCGCTTGATCCCACTGCACGAAACTCGAACTTGTTCCCTGTGAATGCAAAAGGAGACGTACGGTTGCGGTCGGTGTTGTCTAGAGCAACGTGCTGCAGGTGGTTCACGCCCAGATCCAACATTGCTTTTTCAGCGGACACATTGTCGGCTTTTCCTGCCTCAATTGCGTTGAGGATTCTGTCCAGCGTATCGCCAAGGAAGCAGCTGATGATTGCTGGAGGAGCTTCGTTCGCACCCAAGCGATGGTCGTTTCCTGTTGATGCAACTGATGCGCGCAGCACATCTGCGTGATCATAAATGCCCTGCATCACACCACACAGGAAGGTCAAGAACACCAAATTTTGATGAGGAGTCGTACCTGGATCAAGCAGGTTGCGCCCTGTTGAATCAGACATAGACCAGTTCACGTGTTTGCCGCTGCCATTGACTCCTGCGAAGGGTTTCTCGTGCAGAAGAACTGAAAAATTGTGGCGCGCTCCAACGGTGCGCAGAACCTTCATGAGCAGCTGGTTGTGGTCCGCTGCAATATTTGAACCTTCGAAAATAGGTGCAACTTCAAACTGCCCAGGAGCCACTTCGTTGTGACGCGTCTTAATTGGAACGCCAACCTTGTAGAGCTCAACTTCCAATTCGTTGATGAAAGCATGAACACGCGTTGGAATGTGACCAAAATAGTGGTCTTCGAGCTCTTGTCCCTTTGCTGGCCGCTTTCCAAAAACAGTGCGTCCCGACAACCGAAGGTCGGGGCGAGCCATTGCCTGCTCACGAGCAACAAGGAAAAACTCCTGCTCTGCACCAACAGTGGTAATAACGTTCGTAACGTTCTTCTCGCCCAACAGGTGAAGGGTCTTCACAGCTTCTTTGTTCAACGTATCGTTCGAACGCAGAAGGGGTGTCTTAAAGTCGAGAGCGTCGCCATGATAGCTGATGAATACAGAAGGAATGTAGAGCGTCCGGCCGTTTTCAGTTTCCATCATGAACATCGGACTGCTTGGGTCCCAGCTCGTATAGCCGCGTGCTTCAAAAGTTGAACGCATACCACCCGAAGGGAAGCTCGATGCATCGGGCTCACTCTGGAGAAGTTCTTTGCCCGTGAAGCGCTCAATGGGGTGACCGTTTTTGTCGAGCCAAAGGAAAGCGTCGTGTTTCTCGGCTGTCGTCCCTGTTTGGGGTTGGAACCAGTGGCAATAGTGTGTGGCGCCCTTCTCAATAGCCCATTCACGAGCAGCTGAAGCTACGCGCTCAGCGAGAGTGGCGTCGATCTTTCCACCGAGCTTCATCACTTTGCTCATTGTTTCGAGGTCATGAGAACTCAGTTTTTTAGACATTGCTCGGAGGTCGAAAACGTTCGCTCCGAAGAAGTCAGCCACGCGTGCCAATGTGCCGTCCACATTGCGTGGACGCTCAATTGTACGAACACCCGGAACGTGAGCAGTCGTCTTACTAGTCGCCATACAAAACCCCTATCAATTGAATGTGACACAGTTGAATCGGAAAATAAGGAAACAGTTTTTGCTGCTGGGTGGATACCATAGCCCCCACTCGTGACAAGCAATTCACGAGTCTTTTACACAACGATGTGGGGGTTATCTAGGTTTTAAGAGATTAATCGGATGAGCCGCCACGGACCCAGCGCAAAGATCGGACTATAAAATTGTGTTCCGGAGACACAATTGCATTCAAAAGGCCAAATCCAAGAGGACATTGAATCAGTTCACCAAAGCCAATCTTGAGGCCGCGACCAATAACCGAACGCCCTGCGGTCATTTGCACATTCACAATGGCCCGACCAATTGAGGCTGAAAACAGAATTCCAGAAAATGTTTGAACCAAAAATAGAATAATTGCGGCAACAGTCAGGGTCTGCATCATCAGAACCATCCAGCCGAGCGAACCTATCTGAACAGCTTCGTTGGCGGAGTATTTAACAAGAGTGGGAAACTCATGAGCAAGCAAAGCCATAAATGGCACACTGGCCGATAGAGTGAAGCCCACAATCAAGCATGCTCCAATCACCAAAGCATCAAAAAACCAAGCCACCAAACTTTGCAAAAGCGTTGGTGGACGCGGCTTTTGGGGTGGCGAAATAAAAGACTTGATAGAAGGGACAGCCGCAGCTCTCACCAGAGCCTGTCCGAGTTGATCTTTTTGAGCTGCAGAAGTGCGACGAACCTGATTGTTCATCGCTTCGCGCCGTTGAGCGAGCTGATCGGGCAAATCGAGTTCGCTCAAAACGGGAATCTCGATTTCGCGAATCACTGTTTTTTCGTCGGCGAACTGAAGCCCATCACCCAAAGGTCCCAAAACTGGAACGTTGGATTGCGGTCCGCCGGCATGCGGAGACGTTGACCGACGCAGAGTGGCCTGACGAGCGACCACCAAAGCTCTTTCGCGAATCGCATTTGCACCAAATCCAAGTCCGCCATGGAGCGGCTGAAGGCGTGAAGTCAAACGTCTGCGCAAGGGAGTTGATTTGGGCATCTGAGGCTTTGCCCTGTCGTTCGGGAAGTTTCTGTCCGTTGGGTACATCAGACCGCCTCCTGAAGAAACAAACTCAGAATGACATCGCGAATCGCATTCGAGGACAGACTTCCGTACCGATTTTTCCATTCGTTCTGCGGAAAAATCGCTTTGGCCATCGTGCGATGACCTCCACCAAGTCCCCATCCATTTATGACGCGTTTCACCACATCACCCGCATTCTTGACGTAACCCACATTGCGCACGCTCATGACGACGTTGCCATCGAACAGCCCCGCGCAGACAACCCACTCGACATCTTCAAACTGAAGAAGAAAGTCGGCCACCTGAGGAATAAGATCCTCGCGCTCCACCTGCCCCAAACAGCTCACCACGACACCCGATTCACAGACCATTTGCCGCAGCGCGTCAGCTAAAACCGGAGCAAACTTCATCGGCAACTCAGGTTTCTCGATTCGCCTCAAAAGATTGTAGTTAATGCTCGGGTACAACGACACAAATGCATCGAGGTCGGCATCAATCACTTCACGGTTAAGCAGGAGCGTATCAGCCTTTATGCCATATAACAATGCAGTTGCAAGTCTCTGGCCAATCGAACAAGCAGCCGCGCGCAGGTATTCCGTGAGAATTGTAGAGGTTGCACCGTACTGATGACGAATATCAACGAATGAAATGTTCGGATACGGATTCGCATTCGCCGTTGGATGGTGGTCGATCACAGCGTCGACCCTCTCCAAATTGAAGCCAAAATGCGAAGGCTGTGTGTCCAACATCGCAACCCTATCGAACTCTGCCAGCTCTTTCGGAGATATGCGCAAAACTTCGATATCCAAAAGGCGCATCATGGCAAGGTTTTCGGGCCGCGTAACTTTTCCAAAGCTGACAATTGGGGTTGAGACTTTGTTGCGACCCAGAATCGTTCGAAGGGCGAGCGCCGAAGCAAGACCATCGGGGTCTGGATCCGGCTGAACGAGCAGAGCGATACGATCGCCCTCACCCAAAACTTCCCTGACCTTTTTGACCAAGTGAGTCGTTTGTATGTGCCTGAGTTCAGCTCCAACGGGGCGGCTCAAAAGCTCTGCCCAAGTCAGAATCAGCTCCCGTCCACCGGCTAGCTGACGCGGACTCTCCTCTGGATGCCCATGTTTCAGGGACAATATAATAGCTTCCGGCAAGTCATCGAGAATGTGGCGTCGAGCCATCCGGTGTTCATCGGCATCACGAAAGGCCAAAACCACGCAAATGGGGTCGTACTTTGACCATTGCTTATAAAAGTTGGTTTTTCCGAGCTCCCCCTTGGCGATGAGGTCCTCACCACCAATGGCCTCGCAGGCCTCTGTGAGTTCATCCTGCAATGTTGAAGCCTTGGCCGGACACCAAACGCGCACGTCCATCCCACGGGGCTGCAAATGAACGAGGGTCGAAACCAGCTCGGCATCGTCCGTTAGAACAAGAAATAGACCAGACTTCGCGTCCATCGATGTTTTGTCCTTAAAAAGTCTCTCTGGAGCCAGCTCCGACGTTAGCACAAACCTGTTGAACCCAACAGTCTCCTGATGTAGCACACGTCGTTCGGAAAATTTCTCCGACAGGCTCAAATTTCAACACTTTATGACGCGGAATCAAAGAGATGTCACAGATTCTCGGCTTTAATAACCTGACAAAAGCTCTGAGCTTCAACCTGTACGATTTTGCAGTGGCCACAAACGAAGAAGAGCGCGCCTCCTACATTCGCTACATCGACGAGCGCTACAGCGCGAAACAAATCGAGGCCATGCTCATTCGCATTGCCGAAATCATGGATGCCACAGTGCTAAATGTTTCCAGCAAGGACTTTGACCCTTGGGGCGCAAGCGTTGTTTTGTTGATGAGCGACGCTAAAGCAGGCGAGCATGCGAATCTCATGGCTCAGAGCACGGTCAACATCCATCTGGATAAAAGCCACATCTGCGCGCACACCTATCCCGACAGCCTCGACCCCAATGGCATTTGTTCATTTCGAGTCGATATCGACATCGCAACCTGCGGGAGCATCAGTCCGCTTTTTGCGCTGGATTTCATGTTTAAAGCATTTGAAAGCGATGTTGTCGTATGTGACTACGTCGTTCGCGGTTTCACGCGTGCAAATGACGGTGGCAAACTTTACATGGACCACGACATCAAATCGATTCGTGATTTCATCTCGCCAAACATTTTGAAACAGTACACGATGGCTGACGACAACAATCCGGCCAACATTACTTATCAAACAAAGTTTGTTCGCAGCGAGTTGGATGAGACAAGCTATTTCCGCAA
>CAYWSV010000042.1:15561-21160 GCA_964460155.1 uncultured Oligoflexia bacterium
TCAAAGCTCGGCGCAATTGCCAACGAACTTTTTATTAATGTAGCCCCGCCCCGTGCGATAAAAATCTGTTCCAGCAATCAAACCCAAAACTCTCACAGGGTCGTTCAGTCTGTAATACGCCGAAACATTTTCGGGGGTGGCGGGCAAGGTTCTGTGAACGGGCGCTACTCCTGAACTGGAATCAACAACCAATGTCTTGCAAATCATCGCTGGTCCAACAGGTTCCGGAATTGGAGTGGGCGTGGGAACAGGTGCCGGTGCAGGATCTCGGCCAGAGGCTGAATCTTGAACGAGCGGATCATTTCTCCAACGACCAACGATCACGCGCATATCTAGCGTGCGGACCGATTGTGTCACCGTCTGTTTCAGCGGACTGACCTCCATTGCCAGAACTCGCGTCCGGTAGTCCGACAAATTGGGAAAAACATTCAATGCACGATGAAAGAGTTCTTTAATTTTGGAATTCGGATTTCTCAAACAACCACCCGAAACTCGTCGGTCATCGGGGTGTGGCAAGCGCAAAATGTCCTCAGCTGAATTGCCATGCAATCCGAACGGCCCCTGAAACCAAAACACATACCGGCCTAGAGGGTTGTTTGAACCACAGGGTCCGTAGACCTCGGGGTGTGCATTAAAAATTCTCCAGCGCTCATCTTCAGACTGAGCCACACGTCCAGTTGCTGGGTTGATGGGATCCCTTGGCCGCCAAACCGGACAATGCTCAAAATCCTCAACACCATAAATTCCTTCGGGTGTGTATTTAGGCTCGCCTCCATGATACCGCCCCGTGACATCTGCCGAGGCTATGTTCCATTGCTGAAGCGCTTGTCCGCCTTGATACAACGTTGCCCGATTGGTTGTGAGGTTCACGCGAATGGCCATCGTTGCACGCAATGCTTTTTCGACTTCTGCATCCGACATGTTGCTCGAAACCACCCAAAGAGGATTCGAATCGGGTGTCTCTGTTCCTTTTCCGCAAGCGACGATCGCAGCTACAGAAATAAACGCCGAGGCCAAAAGAAAATTAAAGTGTCTCTGGGTCGGGTTCAGCTTGGAGAACATGTGACACCTCCGGAAGGATTGTCCGCAAACGATCCATCAGTTCCGGTTAGCAAACTCAGGACCATAAAAAAATAAAAAATTTCATTATCTTAAGTCACCCTCAGTTGTCTATATTTTAAACAGGGTCTAACTTTCATTGATGGATTGACCACCTACGTACTTTCTATTTTCTTACTTGCGGAACAGGTGGCAGCGCGCCGCTGACCTTAGGCCCTCATCGTCGGACGAGTCAGGAGGCCCTTTTTATGAATGCTGGCAAGCTCTTGCTAACAACAACAGCACTGCTTCTGCTCCTCGCCACCACGAGGACTCAGGCCAACGCCAACTCAAAGACCGGTCTTCAACAACACTGGTCGAGCGAGACCTTTGCAAAAGGAGATCTTCCGTGCGACCGACCAACGGTACCTGCGCGATTTGATGTTCTTCAAGGTCGAACTCCTGAAAACGCTTATTTGCTTATGGCAGCCAGTCACTTGGCTTACCGCTTTTGGCCCGGACGCCGTGAACGAATTCTCAATCAGTGGGGATTCTCAAATTTCCATTTATTCGACGATACACGCACAAGCACCAACGGTTTCTGGGCTGAGCACGGTCAGTTTGTTTTGGTTGTCTTTCGCGGAACTCAGGAACCCAAAGATCTTTTAACCGATGTTTCTGTTTCGCTCGTAGAAGCGCCTGCTGAATGGAAGACTCCCGGTCGTTTGCATCGTGGGTTTCTCACCGCAGCCCAAGCCGCGGAGCAACACACCAAAGCTGCTGCCGAGCTTTCCAGAAAGAAAAACAAACCTCTCATTCTTGCAGGCCACAGTCTGGGCGGAGCTATTGCCGTCCTCTCCGCATTGAATCTCGAGAAAAAGTCGGTGCCCATTCACTCCGTCTGGAGTTTTGGTGCACCCAAATTCGGAGACGCAGCGTTTACTCGAAAGGCCCAGAAAATTTTGGCACAAAAATGGCAGAGCATCGTTCAACCAACCGACCCTATTCCCCAACTCCCCTTTGCACAGGGAGAAAAAGACAAATTAAAAGCACTCGCGATGAACTATGGTCAGTGGTTACCTTTAATTGAAACCTTAGCTGAAAATGCTGCTTATGATCCGGTTGATGTGCGAGCGTCATCGAAATCAACCAGCGCTTTCGTCACCGACCGATCATTGACTGACATCGCTCGAGGCTTTTGGAAACACCTTCCTCGGTCTTACGTCTGCGATTTGGCAACACGCTCACTTCCGCTTCATTCGGAAAATTGAAATTTAAAACAATCCAAAGACCATTCTCTAGACAACAAAAAACCCGCTCAAAGAGCGGGTTTTTCAATCTCAACTTGCGCAATTGGAATTAGCGCAGAACGAGCGTGTTACCGTAGAGGTCAATCGTCACAGTGTTTTGTGAACCACAGCCATAGTACGCTGCATTCACGTAAGCCTGTGTCCAAATTGGGTTTGCGTAAGGACCAGCAAGCTGACGTGTGTTCAACTGCACCAGGGACGGGCCGTTCTGATAGCTTTGAATACGAGTTGTGTACGAAGGACCCACATACATGCGCTGACCGTTGACCGATACGTCGATGCTGTATGGAGTTTGGTTGTAGATGCAGATTTGAGGATACGAAGGCGAACCGCCAGTTGCATCAGCCCAATCAGCAGAAGCACTTCCAACAGCCAAAACGGACGCAAAAACAAGAGCGAACTTCATCGTATGTCCTCCGAATTAAGATTTGGATCTGCCCGCCTGACATATATGCTTATGCAACGGGCAGTCAATCACTTTTTCGCACGAGTCCAAATCAAAGCCTTCCGACACAACCTCATCAGACCTTTAGCCGCGCAATTGCGCTCCGCACTCACGACTGACCTTCTGAATCGTTGCCTGAGACACATTCGTAATGTCGACATCAACCAACGTTCTTTCAGTGGGTAACAGAGTGACACGCAGAGCGACGCTCTTGTGACCTTCGGGTACCCCTTGTCCACGGTAGATATCGAAAATTCGAACATCAACCAGTCGGGCAGGAATCTTATGAGCTTCGAGGCCATCGCTCACGACCGCTGCGCGCACTGTTCCAACAAGTTTTTCGGCGCTCACAGACTCGTCTACGAGGAAAGCGAAATCACGCTCGACCATGGGCAGTCGCACAGGTGCTGCCGATTGCGCACCTGTCTTCTTGCTCGCGGTCTGCTGATTCAATTTCATTTCACGATAAAGATTCAGCGCAGTCGCCAAATTGATTTCAAATCCAACGCAATGCGATTCGATTTCAAAATTTCTCAGCACTGCAGGGTGACACTCGGCGACCCATCCCACGGGCAAACACGTGTCGCCACTCCGAACTACGACCTGCGCCGAACGTCCGGGATGCAACGCAGGACGCAGCGGATGATCGTTTGGTATGTGCGTCAGTTCTGCCTTCAAACCGTAAACCGACAAGATCTCATCGATGTGAGCAGCGACTCTGTGGAATGACCACGTGCGTTCACCGTTGTTGAGCCACTCTTTTTCTTCCTCAACACCAAAAACCACACCACACAATCGAGGAGTTTCTGCAGGACGCTCGGAGGCTGTCGCTTCGCGACTCAGTGATAAAGCTGCTGTTGATGCATATTCATAAAGCCCAACAGCAACCGATGCAGAGGCATGTCCAGCTTGCGACGGGCTGCTCGACTGACTGACTCCAGAACCAATGCGCAGTTGCTCGGCAAGACCAACGCCGCTGCCATTGTCTGCGAACACACGACGTCCATGTGAGTCCGTGTTCTGGAACGTACGCGAGATCTCGAACAGCTGACCGCGTTTGTTTCCATAGTTTAGGTTGAAAGCCACCTTGCGCAATAAACCGCTCAAGAGCGTGGTCTGCATCAACGGTTCATCTTTGATGATTGGATTCAGCAACGCCACGGGTTCTCCACAGGCGTTCACATGAAATAGATTCAATTTCTTCCAATCATCTGCGCGCATGAAATGGAAACCGGCCGTCTCGTGGTATCCAAGACTGACCATGCGGTTTGCCGTTGTCTCAAAAAACGAGAGATGCAAATCATCGGGAGCAACACGACCGGCCGAGGTCATCGGCAACGCAGGAACGTGGTCGATACCAACGACACGCACAATCTCTTCGACAAGATCCGCAGCGCCAACAACATCCAAGCGACGCCAAGATGGAATAACAACATCAGCAACACTCGATGTTGCCGACTTGGTCACCGTAAAGCCCAATGAGGCCAAGATTGCCAATTGTTCATCGTAGGGAACCAATTCAGCACCCACCCGACAAAACAGATCATCATGTTTGAACTGAATTTTGAACTGACTCGCTGGACGCGCTTTAGCAGCATCAATTTGGGTTGACGTTTGTGCGGCATCGGGAAAGTAGTTTTTGGCTTCTAATGAAAATGTTTTAGCAGGACGCGCTGCGGTCGCACCAGAATATTTAACCTTACTCCGTGCATCTGAAGGCTGAAGTGCCGAGATCAAGCCAACAAGCTTTTCAGCGGCCTGAGCACGTCTGAATGCATCAATTCCCTTTTCGAACGCGAAGCTACTGTCCGTTTTGCGTCCGTGTCGTCGCGAGGTTCGACGAACAAGCACCGGATGAGGATTGGCGAATTCAAGCACAAGGCTGTTCGATTGAGCTGTAACTTTTGACTTTTCGCCACCAATCACGCCCAAAAGCGCTTGCACATCTTTGCCGTCTGCAACCACACAATCGTGCACAGACAATGTTCGTTCCTTGCCATCCAGCCCCAAAAAACCTTCATTTTCTTGAGCAAAACGCAGACTCAACTGACGCTGATTTTGCCCTATTGAATTCAGTTTCGCTAAATCGAAAGCATGATTCGGCTGCGCAAAAGACAACAAAACCAAGTTTCCAGCATCAACAACCGAGTTGATACTCTTCTGCCCCAAAGCTTCGAGGGCATTGCGCATCCAAGCTGGAGTCGTTGTCACCTGAACATCATCCAGTGCAACAAAAAAAGTTGGCGCACCAATCTCGTTTGCTGCTGAAAAGACTCCGGCCTTGGTTTGAACGTCTGTGCGCTCTTGTGCCTCGGAAATCAGCTGCTCCGCTGTCACTTGGCTGTTCCAGTCGGCACGCCAAGGCTTGAGTTCGAATTTTGTTTTCGATGTGCGGTTGAGTCCTGCACACAAGTCGCGAGCAGCCCCTTCGTGCCCCAACATATCGGGTCGATTGGGAGTCACATTCAATTCAAAAATAACGTCATCTAATCCCAACGCATTGAAAACAGTTTGTCCAAGAAGAGTTTGCAAAACCGACTCGGGGAGACCACAAGATGGCTCGTGATGCAATTCCCATATCCCGTTGCCATCACGCTCTTCGTCTACGGGCAAGCCAAGCTCTTCGCGGGAACAGAGCATTCCGCAACTTTCAACATCACGAATCTTGGACACCTTGATTTCAAGTCCATTGGGTAAAGACGCACCGGGCAAAGCAACTGCGACGTAAAGTCCAGCCCGCGCGTTAGCAGCGCCACACACAATCTGGCGCACATCATTTGGTCCGGTCTGGACCTGACAGACTTGC
>CAYWSV010000043.1:0-4136 GCA_964460155.1 uncultured Oligoflexia bacterium
ACTTTCGAGGACCTTGCACGAATCGCCGAACTCATGTTGTCGCCGGGACTCAACCCCCGTCGCCCGATGGCCTGAGCACTCTGGCACCACACAGCTGAAACATGGGGGCGGACGACTGCCGATGAAAAAGCCAGACTCTTCCTACAATGACAGGGAAATTCGGGCATTCCTCGAAGAGGGTTGCGAGTTCGAAGGAAAGCTCAACTTCACCGGCGTCGTACGTCTAAACGGCAAATTCTTTGGCGATATCGATTCAGAAGATACGCTCATTGTGGGCGAAACAGCTCTCGTTCAGGGAAACATCCGCGTTGGAGTCGCTATTATAGGCGGGCACGTGCAGGGCGATATCGTAACAAAACACTGCACCGAAATTCTTGCCAACGGTCTAGTTGAAGGTTCAATTAATTCGCCAAAGATGATCACTCATGAAGGGGCGCAAATCGTAGGGCAAATCGTAGTCCAACACGAACAAACGAACCTAAAACTCGTCCACGCTTCAGGCTCGCCATCCAATATCGCTAATTTATAAAATACAACAATAAACCTGCGACAATAATGCGATAATACGCAAATAAAGTGAGTGGAAATCGCTTAAGAAACGCGAGAAACCACTTCACACAGATGTACGCCGTGACCCAGGCCACAAGAATACCTACACCCAACTGAAGCTTCATCGTCGAATCAATCAAATGCCAGGAACTCTTAGCTTCATAGAGAGCTGTGCCACACAGGGTCGGCAAACCCACAAGAAAACTAATCTCAGCAGATGCTGTTCGAGAGAATCCTCTCCAACGTGAAACAATAATTGTTGATGCTGAGCGACTAAATCCGGGCCACAACGCACAGCACTGGCCCAATCCAACGACAAGCGCATCAAGGAAGCCCATGGACTCCAGAGCGCGCTCTCGCCCTGCCCGACGCCGCGACAAAAACCATTCGTCAAAAAGAATAAGTACGCCGCCAGTCAGCAGTGCGTAAGCAACCACGCGCACTTCGAACAGCGATTTAATGAAATCCTTGAAAACATATCCAACGACGGCAAAAGGAACAACCGACAATGCGAAGTAGATAGACTGCAATCGCGCGGCAATCTGTGAAGCCCCTGCTCCATCAGACTTCCTAAAAAAGAGGGCCAGCCAAGCACGAACCCAACCCAAAAGCGTTGGCCAAAACACCGTGACCACGGCAAGTATTGCGCCTGCCTGAACGATCACAAGAAACGCATCCATCGATTCTGTCTTTTCGAGACCCAGAAAATGGCGAGCTAGAATCATATGTCCAGTCGAGCTAACTGGAAGAAATTCAGTTACGCCTTCAACAATCGACAACCATATCGAATCCAACATCTGCATAGACAACGCGTCTCCGCAAAAACCTCAAACGACTCAGAGAAGATTTGCAGCAATCGTTGCAAGCGCCGAACGTTCGCCCTTCACGAGCGTCACATGGCCACCAATCGCTTCGCGCCTAAATCTTTCGACCACATATGTGAGACCATTCGATGCGGCATCTACGTAAGGGTTATCAATCTGATAAGGGTCACCCGTGAGAATAACCTTCGTGTTGTCGCCCGCACGCGTGAGAATTGTCTTGATCTCATGCGGTGTGAGGTTTTGCGCTTCATCCACGATAAAAAATTGATTCGGAATCGATCGTCCGCGAATATACGTCAGCGGCTCAACTTCAAGGATACCCTGCGAAATCAGCTCATGATAACTCTGTGACAAGCGCTTACCGCGTCCCTGAGCATGGCCGCCAAGCAGCAGTTCGAGGTTATCGAAAATGGGTTGCATCCAAGGATTAAGCTTTTCTTCAAGGCTCCCAGGCAAATAGCCGACATCTCGACCCAATGGGAAAATTGGACGGCTCACAAGCAGCTTTTGATACCGAGCTTCATCGGTTGTTTTCTCAAGACCCGCAGCAATCGCCAGAAGCGTCTTACCGGTACCCGCCGTGCCGACCAACGTGACCATCTTGATATCATCATCAAGCAAGAGATCTAGCGCAAAACTCTGTTCAAGGTTGCGTGGATAAATCCCCCAAACGTAGTCCTTGCCACCGAAATTCAACGGTTTGAGTGCACCTGTCACATGATCGAATTTGCCATAAACAAACTGAGATGCTTGCTCGGCATCGCGCAGAATCACGTATTGGTTTGGCATCAATTCGTAATCTTCAAGAGACACCGAACCTGTCGACAAAAAGTCGCGCAGCAGACGACCGTCAACTTCGAACTCAGCAATGCCTGTATAAAGTTCATCAATGTTGACTTTGTCGGCTTCAAAATCTTCAACAGCAACGCCCAGAGCATCGGCCTTGATCCGCAGATTGGAGTCTTTGGTGATCAACACCACGGGCAAAGTCGATTTGCTCTTGAGCATGAGCGCAACCGACAAAATCAGGTTGTCTGCTTTACGCTCAAAATAGGACGGCAGCAGAGCCATGTCGGAATCAAGCGTGACAAAAACATGACCACTGTCGGCACGATCGGGAAACAACGGGATTCCCGTGCTCAACGAACCACGAGAACGCAAATCATCCATAATCCTAGACAGATGACGTGCATTTCGACCCGTTTCACTGAGCCCTTTTTTGAAAGTATCAATTTCCTCGATCACGGATATGGGAATGTAGACATCGTTATCCTCGAACGAAAAAATCGCGTTTGGATTCGCCAGCAAAACATTGGTGTCAAGCACAAATTTCTTTTTCAAATTCCAACACCTCGTATCAGGTCGTTTGGCACACTGCGCTTACCTTGCCAAAGATATTAAACTATCATCTGCGGAGGACAAGGGAGTAAGGCAAGACTTTCACAATCAGGACACACCATGGCAAACGCAACCCAAACCCGAGAGCTATTAGAGTCGCTGACCTTGGAATCGAAGCGGGATTTTAAAGAGAAAAATTATATCCTGTCCTTCGATGAATATCTGGACCTTGTTGCCCGCAAGCCCCATCAACTTCTCCGATCATCCGCACAGTACATGAAGGACATGATCGAGTCCTATGGTATTGAAGAAGTCGCTCTGGGCCATGAAGGCAAGAGACGCAGCTTCAAAGTCTTTGAACGCACCCGCGCCCGCAATCGTCCCCCCATCGTAGGCCAGCATGAAGCCCACGATCACATATACAAGATTCTCGAACAATTCGTCCGGCAGGGACGCGTCGACAAACTCATCCTCCTGCACGGACCAAATGGCTCATCCAAATCCTCAACCGCCGAAGCGCTCGCACAGGCGCTTGAAGAATATTCCCGAACGGATGAGGGAGCGATCTACCGCTTTAATTGGGTTTTTCCGAACGACAAACTTGGTCACGAAGGCCTGAGCACAGGTGACGCGAACAAAAAGATTGGCTTTGGCGACGCTGCGCCACAATGGAATTCGAAGGGAACCTTTGCACATCTAACTGACGACGAATTGTTGTGTAAAATTGTCAGCGAGCTCAGAGAAAACCCAATCTTTCTTCTTCCTCCGGGCAAACGAGTTGGATTTTTAAAATCCTCTTCTACCAATAGCGACACTCTGCCCGCATTTCTGACAGACAACGAACTGAGCGCGAAAAATAAAAAAATATTTGAAGCACTTCTTGTTGCCTATCATGGAGATCTCGAAAAAGTTCTCAGACATGTTCAGGTCGAACGCTTCTTCTTCAGCTCGCGCTACAGAACTGGGATTGCAACTGTCGAACCTCAAATGACCATCGATGCTCAAGACAAGCAAATCACCATGGAGCGCAATCTCCAGAACATTCCCCCTGTTCTGCAGAATATCCGCTTTTACGAACCCTCTGGTGACTTGATTGATGCCAACCGGGGCTTCATCGAGTTTGCTGACTTATTGAAAAGACCGCTTGAGGCTTTCAAATATCTGCTCACCACCGTCGAAAAGATGAACATCAGTCTCACCGCAGGACAGGCTGATCTTGACCTCGTGATGATGGGCAGCGCGAATGAGAAGCACCTCGACGCGTTCAAAGCCTCACCCGACTGGCCATCATTTAAAGGCCGCTTTGAACTTGTTCGCGTGCCCTATTTGCTTTCCTCGAACCTCGAAGCAAAGATTTACGAAGAAGACGTAAAAACGATTTCTCGTAACCGACCAATTGGTCCTCACGCTCTGGACCTTCTGGCA
>CAYWSV010000043.1:4146-21095 GCA_964460155.1 uncultured Oligoflexia bacterium
CTCCCTCGACTCAGACCACCAGATCCAGAGTTCTTTGAATTCAACACGCGCAACCTCATTGCTCGTCTCGACCCATTTGAGAAACTTGCTCTTTATGACGGCCTCGAGCCCTCAATGCATTTTTCAGATGCTGAAAAAGGTCAGCTAAAAAAACTCGTGACAGAGATCAAAAGAGAATCTCAAGCCTCTCATTTCTATGAAGGCCGTTTTGGTGCGTCGCCACGTGAGATGAAAATGCTGCTCTACTTTGCTTCGCAGCATCCCAATCGGGATCAGGTCAGCGCATTAGCTGTGTTCGATGAAATCGAAAACCTTATGCGCGACAGGTCTGTTTACGATTATCTGCAGTTCGAGCCACGCAATGGGTATCACG
The DNA here is from genome assembly GCA_964460155.1 of uncultured Oligoflexia bacterium. Taxonomy (GTDB): domain Bacteria; phylum Bdellovibrionota_B; class Oligoflexia; order Silvanigrellales; family Silvanigrellaceae; genus RFOM01. The sequence goes on from CAYWSV010000043.1 coordinate 4,520, forward strand.
ATTTCCGTGAGTTCCATAAATTTATTCGCTTTACGTATGCTCAAAACTTCCATCGCGAGTTCATGATCTCAATGAATCTCTTCGATGAAAGTCAGTACAACCGTGCTTTCGAAAAGTATCTCAAACACATTGTGGCTTTCCTCAAAAAGGAAAATCTGGTCAATGACATTACGCAAAAGCTCGAACCGCCAAGCGAAAAAATTATGGAAGAAATGGAACACCTGCTTGGACTGAACGGTGAAAAACGTGAACTCCGCGAATCTCTCGTTGCCAAAATCGCCTCTTGGCGAGTTGAAAATCCCGGCGCGGAACTCAACATCACCCGAGTCTTCAGATCTGAACTGCAGACAGTGGAGCACCGCATTTATGAAAGCAAAAAGGAATTGATTGAACGCACGAAGGAAGCGATGCTGACTTACGGCACCGAGGACTATCAGAAGCAACCAACGGAACTCCTCAAAACTTGTGAGGAAACGTTCACAAATTTGTTAAACCGCTTTGGTTACACTTGGAAAACAACATGGGAGAGCTTGGTCTTTTTAAGATCTCAGGGTATTTGAGTTGTCATAAAATCAGGAGATATCCTTATGACACTCAAGCCGCTATGCGCTCTTGCGCTGTTGTCTGTTGCTGTTTTCTCTTTGCCCTCGGTTGCCTCCGAACGTTCCGAAAATTCTCGACCCGTCGTCCTCAACGACAGGTTTTCTCTGGAACAACGAACCATTTTGAATCTCAAAAAGCCGGGCTACCTCAGTTTCATCACTGACCCGGTCACCAAAACACCGCACCTCATCGTTTCGAGCTTTCAAGCCTTTGGCAAAGACAATCTCACTTCAGTCACCAACTGGGACAAAGGTCTCGCATCACCCCAATTGCTCGACACAGCCGTTCTGAACAACGAAATCACATGGCCTAACGAAGCACGCATGGTGGAAAATGACATCTTCCAGACGGAGGGTTTACTGGTCTCGGGCGGCTTTCTCGTCCCCGGAAAATCAACAGGTGCCGTGTCGTTTGTTCCTTGGAATCATCCCGAAAACGCAAGGACACTCACGACTCCCAAAAAGGGCTGGTACTACCACCGCACAGAAGAGTGGGACGTCAACAACGATGGCTTAATGGATATCATCACGGCCCGCGGCACAATACCAATGATGGGCAAACCTGATGGTGAAATGCTTTGGCTCGAAAATCCTGGTCCTGATGTCAGTTCCACATGGAAAGAACACATCATTGCCCGAGGCCCCGACGTCCACTTCCGCATTTTGAATCATGCACTCCCCCCAGCGAGCACAAAACTGCCCCTCACAATTATTGCGACCGAATTTTCTGCACGAAAAATGACTGCCTTCAGACTAAACACCGAAGGACAATTCGAGCGCACCGTTCTCGACGAAACATTAGGCGCAGCCTTTGACATTCAACTCAACGACCTCAACGCCGACGGCACTCTTGATTTGCTCGTCACCAATCATGAAGCTGACGACAAGGCTTCGGTTTTTGGGTATGAAATCGATCCCGTGAGTCTGAAAATTTCTCAACGACACACGCTTCTTACGGGCATCGAAACTCGGCAAAAAGGCATAAAACAAGCGTCGCCGGGAACAGTTTTAGCCTTTCACCCCACATCAGGAACAAACACGGCCAGTCTCAAACCTTGGATTCTTGTTTCGGGAGATGGCTCGCAACGCGCACATCTGCTTGTCCCGCAAAAAGATTCAGATTCCAAAAACTGGTCTTATGATGAGCATGAAATTTGGGACGCAAAATCTACCGTCGGACAATCAGCTGTGGGCGATTTAGATGGCGATGGTCGCATGGAAATCATGATTCCTGCATACGACAACAATCAGGTGGCCATCTTTACCATCACTCCGCAAAAGACCCAGACCCGACGCAAAGGTCGTCGATAAAGCAAATCAGAAATCTGCCTTGACCCTGTCGACGACTACTCAATAGGTCCGACAGGGCGGCCGGATTGCCCCTCTTCCATGGCATATACGCCGTCATCATCGACCCACAGAAGCGGCGCACTCAAAAGAACATCGCCTGCAGAACTTCGAACAATTCCGCCAATCAATCCACTAAACCCCATGCCCTGATTCTTAACGGCCGACAATTTGAGTTCTGTTTCTCCACGAAACTCCCCGTCAGCAACTCGTTGCAACGGCACAACATCCGTCTCGACACCCACGCGTTCATCAGAAAGTGTCGCCATAAGAACCTCAAGACCAGACGTATCAATACCCTGTTCAGCCTGCCCACCTGAGGACATCGACGAGTTTCCCGAACGGCCGGAAAGATCAGGAAAGCGAGTAAAATGAACTTGCAAGAATTTTTGACCATTGCGATCCACCAACTGGCCTGACAAACGACCGTGGCGGCGTGCGAGTGTGGGAATTTGGAGCGGTCCAAGCAGCACCGGTTCATCTCCCAGCTTCCACTTAAGCTGACCCACGACAACAGGTCGATCGGAAGATGCGGGAAGCAAAGACAGATAACTCCGAATCGCCTGCGGGAGACGCACAGACGACATCCAATTGCGGTCGCCCATTCGATTGAATTGAGCAGGCACCCAGACCACAGGACCATCGTGAAAATCATCCAGCCTGAGGCCCAAAAGCCCCGTGGCCGAGGTCGAGCGTGGCGGAACTCGAACCTCCGATGAATCCACCGACAGCAAAACCTGCGTGGGGCCCTGCCAAGCAATCAGAGACGAGGCAGACAAAGACAATCTCGGAGCTGAGAACGGCCACATATTTTTGCGGTCACGTCCGCCCTGCCAGACGCCAAAAAAATTGATCAAATCACGGAAACCACGCTCGCCTGAAGCCTTTCTTCCGCCCTCACCCGGGCGACCCAGTGCCGCCGAAGAAGAACTCTTGGCCAGCCCCGAGAGTGATGAATTGCCTCGATCCTCGGGCACGGACTCAAAAAACGTCTTGGGCAACGCGCGCCATACGGCATTCTGCGCGCTCGCGAGTAAATCAACCGACGACCTCAAAATTTGCGCTTCATCCAAAGCGACTTTCCGGTAGGCATCGCGCAATTGCTTTTCAGTCAGAACTCCCGAATTCGCACGCCCGCCATAGAGCGTTGAACCCATCTTTACACCCACGCGCGCAAGTGGATCATCTTCCAAGCGCGTCAGCGTCTTCGTGTTGTCACCCGCAGGATAAGCGAAATTTATAGGACGCAGACCCTCGAGAACTTGCGTCTCGCTTTTGGAATAAACCCACATATTGAGCATCACTTTGTGAGCACCCAAGGCATTCGATTTCGATTTTGTTGGGTTGAGCAGATGCGAGGCTAGATGTTCTTCTCTATCGAGCTCACTGCTGCCCGACATCCACAGATGATCATCTTTGGGCTGCACAAGTTTAATTGCGATGTGTGGTTCGATGCCAACACCCTGAAGACTTTGTCCAGCGGGTGTAAAATAATGAGCAACAGTCAGCTTCAATGCCGTGCCTGTGGCTAACTCGAACAGACTTTGCACACTGCCCTTGCCAAAAGTTCGCTCTCCAACAACCAAGGCGCGACCATGATCCTTCAGAGCACCTGCAACAATCTCACTTGCACTCGCAGAAGATGAATTCACGAGCACCACCAGTGGCAAATCGATCTTTGCACCGCGAGTCGCCTGCTCAACTTGTTCCTCAAAGCGCGAGCGTGTGGAAACGATCTTTCCCTGCCGGATAAAAAGATCCGAAACCTGAATGGCTTGATCCAAAAGCCCACCGGGATTGCCACGCAAATCAAGCAAAATAAGCTTCAATTTTCCGCGCGCAGCACGTTGTCCATGTTCGAACAAAGACTGAACATCATCGGCGGTATGATTTGAAAATCCAGTCACACGAATATGCAAAACCTCGGGATGTCCTTCAACAACACGGAGCTCTGCGCTACGTGTAGGAATCTCTTCACGTGCCAGAAATGAGCGATACACTCGCCGACTCGCCGGTCTAAAAAACCACACAGGTGCGGCCTTATCGACAGCCAAATCGCGGATGTCACGCAACACGCTGTCGAGAGTTCTAAAGGCTGAAATCTTTTTTCCAACCTTGAGCAACACGTCACCCGGGCGAATACCAGCCATGTGCGCAGGACTGTTTGGAACAACTTCACGGATTACAGGAAGCTCTTGGGACTCATCAATTACAAGCCCCACACCGCCAAACTGGCCGCGTGTGCCGCTACGGAGCTCGCGATACTCCTCGCGTGTCATATACGAGCTGTGTGGATCAAGCTCGTCCAAAATTCCGTTGAGATATGTATGAATAGCTTGCGCAACGGGCACACTTTTTAAACGCGCATATTCAGGAATGATAAAGCGACCAATCAGTTCGAGACTCTTGAGTCCTGGCTCTGAGGTCAGCAACACACCAAAAGCACGAAGACCAACCCGCAGGACAGCTTGAGTACTGACACCCTCAGACACAACCGGTTGAAGATCAACAGTTCCCGTGTTTCGACAAATTTCGGCGCTTTGTCGTGAAGATGATGGACACAGTTGAATTGTGCGATGTCCCGAAAGCTGCAGCCGACCTGTGTCAGCATCTGGCCTCAAAAAACCCAACTCAATGTCGCCGCCATAATCACGTCCAAGGGCTCTGACCGCACCGTTGAGCATGCGCAGCGGATCAAGTTTCTCTCGCTGCACATAATGCTGTTCCATGATTCTCAACGCATGACGCACAACTTCGGTTTCAGGCTCGCTCGTCTGACTTGGAAAAATTTCTTCGAGAGGAACAACCACGTGGCCCGCCGACAAATCATGCTGCAGGCCGAATACCGGAAACCACAAATACCCGGTGCGATTTGTCGAAGAGGGATAGAAACAAGCCACGAAAACCGAGAGCAGCGCAAGGCACCGCGTCGATGTTTGAGGTTTGAATTTAAAGCGGAGACACCAGCGAAGATTCACGAACCGCCTCCCAGTTTAGAGGCTAGCAGAAGTCGGTTCGCTTCGAGCGACAATGGGGCGCAACGCGTGGGCAAGTCTTACCCCCGCACCAGCACCCCAAAAAATCACTCAACAGTTACGCTTTTCGCGAGGTTACGAGGCTGGTCGACGTCGGTCCCTTTGCGCACAGCAATCCAATACGCCAGCAGATGAAGGGGGACGGTGGTCATGAAGGGCAAAATTGTTTCCGAGCAGTCGGGGATACCAATGAAGTCATCTGCCAAGGCCTGCAGGTGCGCATCATCTTCCTGTCCAACCGCCAAAATCCGGCCACCACGTGCCTTAATTTCCTCGATATTCGACAAAGTTTTTTCATAATAACTATCGCGCGGAGCCAGACAGACAACAGCCATGTTTTCATCGATGAGGGCAATCGGGCCGTGCTTAAGCTCGCCAGCAGCATAGGCCTCGGCATGGATGTATGAGAGCTCTTTGAGCTTAAGCGAGCCCTCGAGCGCCACAGGCCATTGCGGCCCGCGCCCAATAAAGAGCAAGCTCGTGTTTTGCTGATACCGGTTGGCCAACTTTTCAATCGACTCAGACAAGCCAAGCGCCTTTTCAACGAGGCTGGGGATCTTTACCAACTCATCCATAAGCATGCGTAGGCCAGACGAGGTCAACGTCGCACGCTCCTGAGCCAAAGCGAGACCCAACAAATAAAGCGCGGTGACCTGTGCGGCAAAAGCCTTCGTGCTTGCCACGCCAATTTCTGGCCCAGCCTTGGTGAGGGACTCCGCATGACAGTTGTGAGCAATCGTGCTTCCGGGAACGTTAACAACAGCAAGGGTCTGAGCGCCGTTTGCACGTGCAGATTTCACAGCCTGAAGAGTATCAGCAGTTTCGCCACTTTGAGACACCGCAATGACCAAGGTGCTGTCGTTGACCGTTGAAGCTCGATAGCGATACTCGCTCGCCAAATCGACTTCCACAGGAATACGCGCATGAGTTTCTATAAAGTATTTACTCAATAAAGCGGCGTAATAACTCGTTCCGCAGGCAACAATCTGCACGCGCTGAAGACGATTCAGCGGCAGCTTATCCACGCCCAAATCAGTCAAATTGATGCGACCCGAATCGCGCTCGATGCGGCCATTGAGCGTTTGTGCAATTGCGATGGGATGCTCGTGAATCTCTTTGAGCATGAAATGTCGGTAGCCACCTTTTTCCATCATTGAGACGGACCATTCCACTTTGTTGAACGGCCGTGAAACAGGCTGACCCTCGAAGGTTTCAATTTCGATGCCCGACGCTTTCAAAACGACAATTTCATGATCTTCGACAACCAAAAACTGACGCGTGTGCTCGACCAGCGCTGTAATTCCCGAGGCTAAATAGGACTCGCCTTCAGACTGTCCAATAACCAGCGGACTTCCGAGTTTCGCAGAGTAAAGAATTTCCGGCGTATCGAGACACAGAATTCCAAAAGCAAACGCGCCTTTGAGTTGTTTGACAACAGAGCGCAGGGCCATCCGCACACGTTCCTCGGCGGTGCCCGATTTTTGCTTCAGATATTCATCATGCAAGAGGTGTGCAGCGACTTCTGTGTCGGTTTCACTCAGAAACTTGTAGCCCTTTGCCATCAATTCATCTTTGAGCTGACGGTAATTTTCGATGATGCCATTGTGCAGCAACACAATAGGACCCGAACGATGCGGATGGGCGTTGTTTTCGGTGGGTTTACCGTGCGTCGCCCAACGAGTATGCCCGATGCCGACCTTGGCACTGGGTGGAAGTTTATCGAGCTTGCGCTCGAGTTGTGAAAGCTTTCCTTCTGCACGCTCAATCGCAACACCTTCGGGCGTGAGCATCGCAATACCAGCGGAATCGTAGCCACGATACTCCAACCGACGCAGTGCGTTGAGAAAAAACGACGGACTCGCACCACGACCAACGTAACCAATGACTCCGCACATAATTCATTCCTTTATAGACGAACGTCAGATTGTTTTGTCCAACGAGAAAACGACGGAATTCTTGTTTCATCCGCAATGCGCAGATCACCCGCAAGAAAAACATACGGTTCTACGATTACGTTCTGCCCAAAAACAACCGAGTCCTCAATATACACATGGTCCGGATTTAAAATCTGCACTCCGTGCGCCATTAAATGCTGCACTATTCGCCGTTGTTGGCGAGCAGCCACGTCGGCAAGCTGCGCTTGCGAATTGATCCCCAAGACAGCTTCTTCGGGAACACCCTCAAAAGCAGTGACTCTCCGGCCCGCCCCTGTCAGCAGCACAGGCAAATCGGTCAGATAAAATTCACGCGCCGCATTCTCGGGTTTTATCTGTGGCAAAAACTCGCACAGAGTCCCGAAATCTGCAGCAAAAAATCCACTATTACACGAGCGGATATTTCTTTGCTCGGGGCTACAGTCCTTTTCTTCTTGAATCCGATACACCTGACCATCCATGGTTTTGAGAACTCGCCCATAACCCGTAGGCTCCGCCGCATCGAAAGCAAGCACGGTAAGTGAACTCTTGTCTGTATGCAGCCGTTCAAGAAGTCCGTTTAAAATCATGGGCTCAACGCCAGGAACATCACCCAATCCAATCAGTGCTGTTCCACCAGAAACACCTTGAGCCTCGAGCGCCTTCACACCGCAGAGAGCCGCATGCCCCGTGCCCAAAGCAACCTCCTGAAAGACGTGCCGGACACGACAACGGCTGGCGACTTTTTGTGCAAAACGCTCGACGATCGCATGAACCTCAGGCTGTGCAGGCGACACAATGACACTGAGATCAGCAACGCCGGCATCAACAAAGTGACTCATTGACCATTCGATCAGTGGACGGCCCAACAACGTATGCGCAACCTTGGGACGGGTTGTCTTCATCCTCTTGCCCTGTCCCGCGGCCAAAATAATCCCGACCACATCTTGCTTTTTTGCATGGTTTTCTGACACTCATAACCTCGGTATGATAAAATCTAATAACAAACCCAAAAGGCACACAGCTTCGAAAGGACACACCATGACGGGCACGTCCTCCCACTCCGCACTTACCTGCACCGTTCAAGCTCCAACCCGCATTGATCTTGCCGGAGGAACACTTGATATTTGGCCATTAGCAGCAATTCTACAGGAAAAATTTGAACTGTGGAACGCGCCGGTCGAAACGGTGAACATGGCCATTGAACTGCGTGCCGAAGCTAAAGTCACTCTCCGCCAAAGCCAAAATTTTAAATGGCATTTTAATGACAAATCGTTGGGCCGCAGCAGCGAAGGGACAACTCTGCATCAAAATGATGCCGCAGATTTTGTTCTTCACCGTGCCGTAACGCGTCTCTACAAAAACACACTCAGCGAACGCGGCCTCAACGACGTCACCATTGAAACAAACGCACAAGCTCCGCGCGGTTCTGGTCTGGGTGGATCAAGCTCCCTTGTGATCGCGCTCCTCACAGCGTTTGAAAAACTGCTCGGACGCCAGATTGATGGAACTGAATTGTGCAGAACAGCGCAAACTCTCGAGGCCGGGATTTTGGGCAATCTCGCAGGCAATCAAGACCACTTCGCAGCGTTCTTTGGTGGTCTTCAGGCGGTGCAGCACACTTCATTCGGCACCACCACAACCCACATCGAAAGTGACCCCACGGCACTCGCGCGTCATCTCGTATTGGCGCACAGCGGCCAGCAACACTTCAGCGCGTTCAACAACTGGCTCGTTCTCGAAAAAGTTCTCACAAACGACACAGCCGTGCTCGAGCGTTGCGCTGCAATTGCAAAAATCGTTCCGGACATGAAACGCGAATTGCAAAAGAAAAACTGGAAAGCTGTTGCGCGATTGCTGAGTGCTGAGTGGGATATCCGCAGAACTCTTGCACCCGGGATCGTTACACCGATGTTGGAATCACTCTACTCAACTGCACTGCGTGCCGGTGCCTCAGGAGGCAAAGTGTGCGGCGCAGGCGGCGGCGGAGTGCTGGTCATGATGGTCGATGACCCTCTACAAAAACCTGCGATTGAAGCAGCTCTACGTGCGGCCGGCGGTGAGGTCCTCAACTGTGCCCCTGCCCTTCAGGGTGTCATTTATTCCTGAGATTTCTTTCGACGGGCGCGAAAAAAATCCTGCAGTTGAGTCCGCGCTTGATCCTGCAACGGGCCTCGCTTCACCTCGCAGCGGTGGTTGAGACGATTGTCCTCTAGAACTCGCGCAAGGCTTTCACACGCTCCCGCTTTGGCATCAACCGCTGCGTAAACAACACGCCCCACCCGAGCATTTACAAGCGCTCCAGCGCACATAAAACAAGGCTCAAGGGTGACGTAGACAGTGCAATCCGAAAGTCTCCATCGACCCAATTTCGAGGCCGCAGCGCGCAACGCCAAAACCTCGGCATGGGCTGTTGGATCCTGACTGACCTCGCGCTTGTTGAACTCCGAGGCCACCAGCCCTTGCTGCGGATGAACAACAACGCAACCCACCGGAACGTCGCCGTCCTGTTCTGCGCAGCGCGCAGCCTCAAGAGCAAGGCTCATCCAGTATTCATCAGTCATGTTCAAATCTGTGGTCATGAAAAAAATCAAAACGATTTGAGAGAAAAAAAATTTGCGGAGCCCTCTCACGAGAACTCCGCAAAGGTGGCGGAGCGAGAGGGATTCGAACCCTCGGTAGAGTTACCCCTACGCATCCTTAGCAAGGATGTGGTTTCAGCCACTCACCCATCGCTCCAGCGCGGCCTAAAACACAATACCGAAAATCGAGATAAAAAAAATGGCGCGCGGTAAGCGATTCGAACGCCTGACCGCCAGATTCGTAGTCTGGTGCTCTATCCAGCTGAGCTAACCGCGCACACCCAGACCTCAAGGTTGTCCTTGGATTTGGTAGGCAGTGGACTAATCCACGCCTTCTGGCGAGTCAAGAGTTTTTCCTAAAAAAAGCCTGTCGACGAGTGCCCGAGGAAAAACAGCGGGATGAGACTCACAAAACATCAGGCTGCCATCCTCAAAACCCAGCCAGTGTGTCGCCAGCCCAGCCAGATCGTTTGGGCGGTGCGTAACAACAACAACAACATCACCAGCCGCACGTCGCTCGGCCAGCTGCTCCCACAATATCCTGCGCCAATAACTATCCAGAGGTGCATCTGGCTCATCGAGAAGGATAATCGGCAAATCTTTTGCCAAAGACTGAACCAAGCGCACGCGTTGCCACTGCCCTCCGCTGAGCTGCGACAGCCGCATGTGTCCAAGCCGGCCCAGCTCAAACAAATCTCTCAACTTCCCAAGTTGCACCGAATCCGTCGGAGTGAGACTCAAAAATCCATCCACCGTGAGCTCCTCGGACGCAAACATCGTCTGACCCAAATAACTCACGCGCAATCGCCGATCGGCTGCCCGAGACACGACGTCTTTCAGGTGAAACTGGCACGTTCCTGAGGTCTGCCAACCGTCTTGAATAAGTAAAAGACCCGCCAGAGATCGCAAAAATGTTGATTTTCCCGAACCGTTCCTGCCAATCACAACGGCCAGCGAACCTGCGGGCAAGTCTGCAGACACCTGCCGTACAAGCCAACGCGCATCCCGCCAAACACTCCATTCATCGACACGGACACACCGCAATTGATGCGAAAACTCATTGCGATTCATTGCGAATGAACCTCACGTCGACTGCGTGCAAGAACCAAAAACAAAAACGGCACGGAAAAAAGCGCCGTGTACACACCAACGGGCAACTCCCCGGGCGAGGTCAGTGTCCGTGAAAGAAGATCTGCACACAACAAAACACACGCGCCCATGAGGCCATTAAAAACAGGCCTCATCCAAGCACTGGGGGCATACAGCATCCAGCGCCTCGTCAAATGCGGAACGAGCAAGCCGACAAATCCAATCGAACCCGCCGCACAAACACTTGCCGAGGACAACACCATAAGCGCTATAAGAACGCGCGTGCGCAAGGATGGCGTCTGAATCCCATTAGACAACGCAAAATCTTGACCCAAAGACGAAAGCACCAGCTGATTATCAACAGCAATTAAATAAAGAGACGGTAAAAGCAGAAACGGAAGAAGAAAGACCGACTGAAAAACACTGTAGGGCTGAATTGCACCCAGCGTCCAGCTTTGCACCTCGCTCAAATTCGAAGGGCTCAATCGAGCAAAAATAACCATGAGCAGTGCAGACAAACCCGCATTTAAAAACAATCCAGACAGCGCTAAAGCAGGTGGTCCCCAGACACGGGCGAACTTAAGAAAAAGCGAACGCAAGACGAAAAACGCAAACACAGAACCGACAAGCGAAGACAGCCACAAAGCAGGAAAACGGTCCGCAAATACGAACTGCGCAAAAGACGGCGCAAATAAAATCGTCAACAGCACGGCTGTCGTACTGCCGGCAGAAAGACCAACCACATGGGGGTCTGCAAGCGTGTTTTGCAAAAAATTCTGCATGCTCCGACCGGCGGTCGCCAAAGCAAAGCCAGTTGCAGATGCGAGGATGATGTGAACCAGTCGAAGTTCGAAAATTGCGTTCTGCGACAATATCACAGAAATCAAACCCCTGTCGTCTTGCAGAGCACCAAGCCAGAAGTTTACCGGAGTCGCCGGGCCACACACAAAATTCAAAAAAATCAGAACCACCAACAAAACAAGTGCGGCAAAAATTGACTGCACTTGGTGCGCTCCCGCAGTCTGCCCCATGCCTCAACCAGCCGCGGACCTGGCCGCGTAAAAACATCGGCCGGATACACCGTGAATCGCGCATTCGCCTTAGGAGTTCGGGTGCCAATCAAACGAGAAAGCTTATCTTGCTGCAAGCTCGTTTTGCTCACATCTTCCGAGAAAGTTACCCACTCATCCGCACGAACACTCAGAGCAGCCTCAAGAGAGATTTTTTCAAATTCCATTTTAAATTGCGCTGCCGAAGAAAGATCCCGCACAACATTGCGATAGCCCGCACGCTCGAACAATTCGCTCAACCAACTTATCGGAGTTGCGACGTAAAGCGGTTGAATGGAAACAACCAAAAAAACGTTCCGTCCAGAGAACTTTGCATTCGCCTGTGAAACCGATCCTTGAAAGGATGACTGATTGTTGGCGAATTCTCGACTGAATTTATCGGCCCATATTTTTGCCTTTTCAGACGCACCAAAAGCACGTCCAAGTCTCAATATCTGCGGCGAAAAATCAGAAAGCTGTTTGATGCTAAAAATATGAATGCGAATCTTTTTGGATTCCAATTGCCTTTTTAAAATCGACGGAAACCCATCGACGGCAACAACGTCGGTTGGATTCTTGGATAAGAGCTGCTCAACACTAGTGCGCATAAAGGCACCAACTTTTGGAAGTTGCAGGACCTGTGGCGGAAAATCGCATTGCTCCGTGACAGCAACCAACGACCCACTCAAACCTAAAGCATTGATCCATTCCGTTGTACTGGGTGCAAGACTCACAATGCGGAAACTCTCAGCTCGCGCAACCGATGACAACAAGAGAACAGCCGCAACAACAACTTTAGCCACAAACTTAAATTCGGTGCGTGTGACGTTTGTGGACTGATTCGATTTACGGAACATCAATCCCGGCATCCTCAAGCCGGTCGCGAATTTTTTTAAGGACCTTCGTTTCCAATTGTCGGGCCCGCTCACGTGTGATGCCAAACTTATCTCCCACATCTTGCAGCGTGATAGGATCCTCGGCCAAAATCCGGTGCCGGAAAATGTACAAGTCTCGTTCATTGAGTTCTTTTTCAATGGCCTTCGCTTCGACTTTCAGGATCTCCAGTAATTCTTCGCGAGCGAGTTTCTCATCCGCACCCTCGGACTCATCTTCCATCAAATCCACTTGTCGGGTGCCCTGAGCATCATCAAACACCGGCGTATCTAGCGAAACATCACCTTTCGAAAGGCGCTGATTCATTTCAACAACATCCGATTCTTTCACTCCAATTTTCTCGGCTAGCAGTCGAGCATCAAAACGCTGAGTGAGCGCATACATTTTCTCTGCTTCAGCGCGCAGTCTGAAGAACAACTTTCTTTGTGCATCTGTTGTTCCAATACGAACAAGACTCTTGTTGTCCATTAAAAACTTGAGGATGTATGCTCGAATCCACCATGCGCTGTAAGTCGACAATTTAACCCCGCGGTAGGGATTAAACCTATTGACCGCCTGCACAAGTCCTGCATTTCCTTCCTGTATGAGGTCCAACATTTGTGCATAGGCCCGGCGATAGTCCATGGCAATTTTGACAACCAGCCGTAGATTCGCCGTCACCAAACGCTGACGCGCCTCAACACTGTTTTTCTCGTACGCCTCAACAGCCAGTCGGCGTTCTTCTTCGATGGATAAAAGCGGGTATCGACGCAATTCGGCCATGTAACGAGACAGCGCCGACGACGCGACTAGACTCGTCGAAGATTCAAGTTCGGCAGGGTCATAGTCATCAGTGTCATCTTCAACGATTTGCCCTTCGTAACGAGCAACCGCACCACCCGTCTGCTCAGCATCAATCCAATCACCCTCAACCGGGTCAGCGTCGAGCGTTTCGATTTCACGGCTTTCCGAGGGATCTTCGTCGACAATCTCGGCCTCAAGGACTTCTGGCTCGACCGCCTTTTGAGCGTTCGAACGCGCCTTGCCCTGCGCTTTAGCGTTTTTTGCGCGACTGACTCGCACAAAAGATTTCTTTTTAGTTTCCTGCGGATTGTCTGCACTTGCATTCGTTTTGCTTGGTGGCAGACTCTCTCCCCGACGGCTCATCTTTTTTACCCCAAAGGGAACGCAACAAAATGCCTGGACTTGGAATTATCTCAAACCCATTCGCGAAAATAAATAAACGCGATCCAGAGCACAATACTCTCTTGTGGTACATTCTTGGCAATCGTGGTCAATTTGAAATCACCAATTCTTTGCACGATCTTTCAAGAGTCTGCGAAGAGTTTTGCGCTCGCGGGCTCGATACCGTGGGCATCGTCGGCGGCGATGGCACCATCAGCCTGACCCTCTCCGCGATTGCTCAAGCCTATCCTGCAGACAAACTTCCTCGCATTTTGGTCTTGCGGGGTGGAACGGTCAATGTTCTTGCCTCAAATCTCGGCATATTCGGCAGTCCCAAGGATGTCTTCGCAGATGCTCTCGAGGCCTACCATATGCCTAACGGTCTGGCCCAAATGTCCCTACAAACCCTCAAAGTGAACGGACGCCTCGGATTCATCTTTGCTGATGGTGTGGCCGCCCGCTTTCTCAGCGAGTTTTACAAAAACAAATCCTCAACGCTCGGCGCAGGGCTCTTTCTGGGCCGGGTGATTGCCGATGGCACGCTCGCCGGACACCTTGGAGGAGCCTACAAGCAGCTCTACACAACCGAGGACCTCACCATCGATTGCAGCCCAAGACCATGGCCCTATGGAAACCCAACCCGCGCTGCCCTGATTGCAGCATCCACGATTCCCAAAATGCCTTTTGGGATTCGCCTTTTCCGCAATCTCAACACTCACAACGAAGAAGCCGAAATGATTGCCGTCAATGCAGGCGAACGAGAACTGCCTTTTAGGGTCATGAAAACTCTCTTGCGTCAGGGAAAGATCGACGACAATTTCGCTCATTCGCACGTTTTCTCTGAAGCTACGCTTAAGCCCTCGGGACAAATTGAATATTCGCTCGATGGCGACTTGCTCGAACCAACGGACAAACCAATCCACATTTGTCTCGGCCCGCGCTTTGTTTTCTGCTCCCCCTATGGCAACGTGCTCTGACTCAGAGGGCACCCGTCGGGCACGGAGAGAAAAATGCTCACGGCATTCGATGAAATTCAGCTCAATCACGACGATGGCGACATCACAATTGAACACGCCATTCTTGCCCTTGATGCTCAAAAATCCGGTCATATCAATTTTGTTTCCAGCGCTGGCCCAGCATTCTGTTCCGGTAAACTCACGGGGAAACAAATTCTTGTTAGCCACGAAGCGCATAGAATACTTGTCCAAAAATTTCCCAAGTCTGCTTTTCTACCCTGCTCCTACTTTCGACCAATCGTTTTGGGAAATCTGAACGTTGAGCTTATACCCAGCGGAGAAAGCCCAGGCTCGAGTTTTCTGCGCATCGAAAAGAAAAAAGATTCACTTTTGTATGCCTCACATTGGTCTAAACGTACGACGCCTGCGCTGCGACGCGCCGCGTTTAGACCTGCAGAAACACTTCTCTTAAAACTCAAGAACGATCCTTCCGCTTTGTTTGCGACCTCGGTGCGCAGGGAGCTTGAAAGGCTCACAGAATTTTGTGCGAAGTTACTTAGGGCTGGTGAGCGCGTTGTTGTCGTCGCCGATGCCTGTGGTGCAGCACACCACATTCTGGGAGCACTTACTGAACAACGTCTTCCAGTCTGCCCAGACAAAAATCTCATTCCGCTTATGAACGCCGAAGAAAGTCCAGTGCAGTCCGCACAAGCGCATTTGGTTCAACAAAAGCCTACCCCGCTTCAGGCAGGAGAAGGCACCCGCTGGAACCAAGGTGCCAAGACGTTGTGGGTCGAAAATCCTGCTCACCAACCCTGCGTGATCCTCCTCTCGAAAGAGCACCTTCTCGCACGGAGGCAGCGCTCGCTGCCCAATGGCATTTGGGTCTGGACTGGACTTATGGATCAACACGCGGCTGACCGGTGCCCTTGGCTTGCACACCTGAATTTTGCGGAACATTTCGCCCTAAACTTTGCCCCAGACTTAAGCGAAATTGACGACCTTGTCAGCGAAGTTCATCCGCGACAAGTGCTTGTCTGTGGCGAAGGCTCCCACACATGTGTCCACCATCTGACACGGCGGGGGATTGACGCGCAGGTGTTTGCCCCGCCACGATTGGAGACACTGTTCTAGTCACTCACCCTGTGGTGACCCGGTGACAGGCAGCTCCGAAGTTGTGAATGCGGGAGAATTTCGCGGACCATGGCTCAAGACAAACGCGACCAAAATAATTCGAACGGACTTTCCAAGCGTTCTTTCACTGTGCGAACGATGGAAATCGAGGATCTCGCCGAAGTCTACCAACTCGGAGCGATGAACTTCAAAGCCGACCTTTGGCCCATGCTCTACCGAAGCTGGGATGAATACGAGGTCACAACACTCTTCAACACAGATGGTGACTACTGCTTGGTCGCCGAAAACGACGACTGGGTGCCAGGATCCAAAGAGCAACGGATCGTCGGATTTGTGCTTGGAACTGTCATTTCAAAACCAGGCTCAGCTTGGAGTTATGGTTATGTTCTTTGGCTGTGCTCGCATGACTTGTGGGCTCGCGAAGGAGTCGCCGGAAAGCTGGTCGACAAGCTCGTCGAAATCATGGTTGAAGAAGATGGTATCCGCATCATTATGGCTGACACAGACCCCGACAATCATCGAGCTGTTCGGTTTTTTTCAAAAAAAGGCTTTTCCGGCACCAAACCGCACCTTTACCTGAGCAGTAACCTCGAACATAACCCCCACTATGCGCCCCTGCTCAAAAAGTCTCGAGCAGCCGCAGCGCAAACAGCAGAGCGTAAGAAGAAGAAAAAAAAGCACAAAGACTGGACGGGGCGCTGGACGGGCGGCCCAAATGATGAAAAGAAGAGTCTGAGCAAGAGCAAAAAGAAGCTCAAGAAACGGAAAAAGAAGAAAAAGAAAACAGGATAGTTAAAAGTCATGAGCGACG
>CAYWSV010000044.1:0-8820 GCA_964460155.1 uncultured Oligoflexia bacterium
AGTCAACGGATTATCTGGTTCCACCTTGGGTTCTGGGCGCGACTCGTAAGTGGTCGACGTTTCAAAAACACTGCTCGAAATGAAGGGAGCAAACTCTCCCACAATTGGGCCAAGCGAGAACAAAGCCGATCGTTATCTGGCCGAAGCATGGTCGCTGGTTCAAACTCAATCTGACACTTCTCCGAACGTCTAAGGTAATTTTTTCCTCGTCACCCAGACCTCCCCGTCCGATACACCCTCGGAAGCTCGATGGACGACTGCTCAGCCGTCCTTCAAGCGAAATGACTGAGGGTTCATGTGAAATTGTCAGTCTTTAAAACATCAAAATTCAGCACAGGCTTGTGGACTCACCACATAAGCCTGAGCTCAATTCTGACTCTGCTATTCATTCCAATGAGCGCGCTGGCGCAGTCTCCTAACGATTCAAATCTGATTGTTGAAGACAGAGCGGCAAACCTAACTCCTCCTCCATCGCGCTGGTCGAAAGAAATTTTTCTCGAGCCCAAAACAATCAAGCCCGGAGCAAAAACACTTAAAGTTCGCATTGAAGCCGAAAAGAAACGGCCTGAAATTGCGGAACCTATCGTCCTGCGCCTCAAAACAACTGAGCTTCGTCCGCTACTGGCCCAACTTTCGAGCGACACAGCATTTCGGAAGTTCACACAGTCAAAGAAGTACAATTTCTCGCTCATGAAAAATCTTGAAAAAAGAATTGAGAAAAAGGAACCAGAAACAGAACTCGAAGAAAAGAAAAAAACGACTGTTGCACTGCTGACTCTTTCCGCTTCGGACCTCAGCTGGCTCGATTTGGACAAACTGTCGCACGCGCTTTCATTCCCGAGTCTCGAACCGTTTTTGCCTATCAAAGAGATCAAAGACCTCAAAAAACGTGAACCCTCGACGGTTGAACGTTGGGCATCTCACTTTGGCCCCCGTTTTGCCGAAGTCAGAATGCGTGCCGACAAATGGTACGAAGAAAATTCAAATGCAATGCAGATGCCTTTGAGTGTTCTGTTGCCAAATCATATGCGCAACCTTCTGGGCAGATATTCGCCCTTCCGCGGCCGCAATTGTTTTGCCACTGCTTTGCAATTTGCAGATCCGGGCATCATTCAGGCTAAGAACATCAATTTGGTCCGCGAGGCAGGTCACAGCTTAGCGCTTATCAATCACGATGAATTCAGCCATGCGCTCTGGCTGGGTTACGATGAGCTCAGTCCGCAACAGATTGGTGCAGGTTTGCAGTTTGGCGACGTTATCGCTCTGGTCGATGCGCATGAGGGGCTCGCGTTTACCTCCTATAAACATGCAGCCGTCCACATTGCAGGCGACCTTTATCTGCATAAACCAAGCAAATCTGCCAGCTCACCCATTGAATTCGTGCGCTGGCGGGAGTTGGTCCAAACATGGACCCCCTTGGTGAAGCAGCTGGACGTGCGCTACTTCCGCCACCGCCCGGGAACTCAGATTCAAGAACGAAGTCCCGGTTTCGCCATTGAAAAGATTAGGTGGAATCGATAGACCACAGCCTTGCCGGAACAAGGAACCGATATGACAACAGAGAAAAAAAGCTTTCGACGCTCCCCCTCCGCCACCGATTCGCGGCCGCAGCGTCGTCCTCAGAGAGACAAATCGCAGGTAAAACCTGCACTGGATGCTCCAATCCCTAAGGGAGCACGCAGCGGCGTGACACGCCGGCTGATGCTCAACCGGGACGGTGAACCACAAAAAGTCTTTCACGAAACCGTGTGTCGTGTCCTCGACCAGTGTCAGTCTTGTCCGATGCTCGATATGGATTATCGGGACCAGCTGAGCTTCAAAACCACCGATTTTCGCAAGAAACTGGCCCAAGCAGGGCTAAAATCTCAAGCCTCGGTCAGCGAATGCCTGCAGTCCCCCGACCGCCTCGGCTACCGTCACACGGCCAAGGTCGCT
This sequence comes from uncultured Oligoflexia bacterium, assembly GCA_964460155.1. Classification (GTDB taxonomy): domain Bacteria; phylum Bdellovibrionota_B; class Oligoflexia; order Silvanigrellales; family Silvanigrellaceae; genus RFOM01. The sequence continues at coordinate 1,936 of CAYWSV010000044.1, forward strand.
GTATCAGAGAAGCTGACTCCACCCGACCGCAGATTTATCTCCATCGGTCTGTATAAACCGGGAACTCATCATGTCGTCGACATCGGCCATTGTCCGATCCAAAACGAACGCCTGAACAAAATTCTCAGCTATATGCGTACGGCGATTCGTGAACTCAATCTTTCGATTTACGACGAACGCTCGGGACAAGGGCTCCTCAGGTATGTTGTGGTCCGTACGGCCCACCGCACCAAAGACACCCTACTCACACTCGTGGTTTCAACAGACGACAAACTCAAACTACGTCCGTTTGCACGCTCAATCATGGAAAAGTTCGACTTCATCAGTGGCGTACTGATGCATGTGAACGATTCTCGAGGAAACGCAATTTTTCAGGCGTCTAATGACCCCGAAACAGCAAGCAATGAAACCGCGACGAACGGCGAGCTCACAACTCTTCTTGCAGGACAAGACTGCCTTCGCGACTCGATAGCCAATCTGAAGCTGCGCATTTCAGCGACAAGCTTCTTTCAAGTGAATCCTGCTGTCGCCGAACAAGCTTATTTCCGAATGATTGAACTTCTCGCTCCGCGTTCTGGCGACAAAGCGCTGGACCTCTATTGCGGTGTTGGTTCTCTCGCTCTGTTGCTTTCGCGCGCCGGAGCACGGGTTACGGCTATTGAAGAAACACCATCGAGTATTGCAGATGCGCACGAAAATGCGCTGACCAATGCGCTTCAGGATATCAATTTCCGTGCCGGACGCGCCGAGGCCGTGCTGCCGGAGTTGATGGCTCAGGGTACACTCAGCAAAGCTGACATTATTACTGTGAATCCATCCCGACGTGGCTGCCAGCCTGAAGTTCTCAAAGCACTTGCGGCTCTCAAGCCACGTGCGATTGCTTATATGAGCTGCAACCCAGACACGCTGCTCAGGGACTTGCGTCAACTCGAGGAGCTGGGACTTCAAGCTCGCATGTTTGAGTTGTACGATATGTTTCCGGGAAGTCGTCATTACGAGGTGGTGACGCTGTTGACCCCAATCTGAAGGGAAAATCATCATGCGAAAGACGATTGCGGTTCTCGTGCTCGTTTCCGGAACCGCAGTCGGAACTTATCTGGGCCTATCTGGCCGGCAGAAAACCTCAGCAACAACAGAAACAGGCTCAACCTCAACTCAGCAAGGCTCTGGAGAAGACTCTCTCTCTGAAGCAACGTCTAGCGTGACGACACTTCCCGTGTCACCGACACCAGCACCAGCGCCCGTGTCGGCAAATACCTCCGCCACAACGCCGGCTCTCCAAGAAGCATCAAACATTCATTTCGACGCCTATGCTCATTTTCAAATGGGCAATTACGAAGGTGCAGTGAATCAGTTGCGCAGCCTCATTAAGCTCCGTCCCTCGGACGAATTGATTCGCAAAAATCTGGCTACATCGCTGCTCGCTCTGGGCTTTTTCAAACTGCAAAAAAAAGAACTTGCTGAGGCTGAATCTGCCTTCGAAGAATCTGCGAAGCTCGGAAATGCCGACGCACGTAAGGCTCTGGCAGCTCTTAAACTTCGACAAGGACAAATCGAATCTGCTCGTGAACTCCTCGAAGACATCTCCAAGGCTGGCGCAGATCCTGAGAGCTATAAAATTCTAATTGATTTGGCATTGAGTCAGGACGAAATCGAGCGGGCCGACGATTTGCTCAACCGAATGAATGAATCCCTAATTCGCACGGCAACCTCAACTCAGCAACCCATAAATCCAGAACTCACAACCTTTATTGAAGTGCGCCGAAAGAGGCTTGAGCAAAAAAGAAATTTTCTCAGAGTTCAGGATGTCGTCAGCCGACAAAGCATTGAAGTGAGCTATTCTGCACCCGAGTTAAGACCCAATGCCGAGGCTGTGGCCCGTGCTATTGAAAATGTTCAGAATAAACTCACCCAAATTCTCGGCCCACTGCCCTCACATGCGAGGTTGCGCGCGTGGCTTGTTCCCACAAACGACTTTAAAAGCGTGACTGGCGCGCCACCGTGGGCTGCGGCAGTCTTCGATGGATATATCCGTATTCCCGTAGGGCGAACGACAAATGGTCGCCCCTTCTCCTCGGAAATCCTTGAACGTCTTGCACAACACGAAACAACGCACGCGTACATTTACGCCTTTTGCGGTGATGTTTTACCGTCGTGGATAGGTGAAGGACTTGCGCAAATTTACGAAGGCAGAAACATTTCGCAAAGTCAGTCCGATATTCTGCGCAGCGGGCGCAAAGCGTTGCAAATTTTTGAACCTGCGCTTGAACAACCCTTCACGCAAGCCCCGGATACGAGCATCACTCGTCTTTATGCGCGATCACATCTTTTGGTGAATGCCATGTCGCGGGATGGCGGAGGTGTTGCACAAACGTGGCAACGTGTTCTCTCGGCTGTCTGTGTTCAAAGACGCCCTTTGCCAGAAGTTCTGCAGGAACAATTCTCTGCTGGTACAGTCAGCGAATTGTGGTCAAAATATTTTCCTGCACCAGAGAATCCGTAATCACAAAATCCTTAAGCGGCTTTGTGTTCATTCTCCTCGTCTGAGATGTCTTTTACATAACGCACAGTGCTTTCAAAAATGAGTCGCTTCTGAATCTGCACAGCCTTCCACGACAATTTGTCCGCACCCGCTGTCGAGAAAATCACTCTCAGTCGTATCAATTCATCAATCAGCTCAGGAGTAATCGCCTTGCCGGATTCTTTAGATAAAACCTCAATCACCTGAGTTTTTGTGTAAAACTCTGGAGCATCCGTCTTTTTTGCAAGTCTCACGAGCGAAGACAAAAGAAGCTGATATTTTGTTGGCACGAATCCAGTTGTCTCGGTTTTGGCCGACTGGCGTGCGAAGTTGGCGAAATCTTCCATCAAAGCGGCATTGGGAGACATTATTGATCGTCCCCATTTTTTATCTTGCTGAATCTTTATGAGTGAGCCTTTAACAAAAGCATCAAGAAACCTTTCTATGCTTTCGGTCTCTCGCAAAAAGATTGATTCACAGCGCTCTGGAACACCCTTAAGGGGAAACAGCTCAACGCCCTCATCTTTAATCAGGCCGCTTCTAATCGCATAGCCCAAAAACGCGGCCAGCTGACTTGCAACATGATAGCGTGTGCCCGACTTCTGCAAGAGTTTTCGCTCAGCAAGTTTAGACTCAACCAACTGGTCATTGGAAGATTTGAGACGTGCAACCGAATCTTTGAGCACAGCCTGAACCCAAATGGGCAGATTTTTGAACGCCCCCTCGATCGTCTCTATTGAAACGTGAACAACCTGCGCGGCAGTGCGGGCCTTTGCCCCTGCTGTTCGGCTTTCACGCGAAAAGAGTGTCATCGTTCCAATGACGTCTCCTGCATGCATCGTCGCAAGCACAACCGTCGTGCCATCTTTTTCACGGATCACATCAACATCACCCTGCCGCACAATGTAAACACCATTGCAAGCATCGCCTTCCCGAAACAAATCCTCGCCTGGCTTGAGAAGCAGAACTGATGGATTCATGAAGCTGCGAACTCCCTCTGTGCGAGCGCTTTCAAACATGCATCAACGGCTGTAATTAAATCGCGTTTGTTGAACTTTCCAATAAATGCGTCGGCCCCCGAAGCCATCGCGCGCTCTCGATTCACGTCTCCTGAAAGACTCGAATGCAACAAGAAAGGAGTCGCGACGAAGCGCTGATCAGATCTCAATCTTTTAGCCAATGAATAACCATCAAGACGAGGCATCTCGACGTCCGAAATCACCATAAAAGGTGTTCCCAGACGGTTCAGTTTCAAGCACTCTTGCCATGCCTGCTCTCCATCGCCGCAGGCCACAATTTGGCAATGAAACCCACTCACAATGTCCGTGAGCGCCTTGCGGGCTGTCGACGAGTCATCGGCAATTACGACAACAGGTGTCACACCCCGGACCGACGTAACTGGGGTGATGGGTGCTTCAATAACGGCTGGAGAACTGCTGGCCAAAAAGGACTTTGGTTGTTGGGGATGCTCACCAGATTCGATGTCTGCAAGGACTTTCTCAAAGTCGAGAATAAAGATGAATCTCTTTTTTTCATCAAGCATCATGCCGGTTATTCCGCCAAACAGATCCTTCTGAGGCGGAATAACTTCATTCCAACTGACTCGGCGAATTCGTCGCGCACCTGCAACAACAAAACCAGTTGTTCGTCCTGAAAATTCAGTGACGAGAACCTGCGCAGACGACAGAACAGGTTCGTTGCTGAATCCAAGAGCACAGGCAAGATGAATCGCTGGAATGGGAACACCCCTCAGCTGAAAGACCCCCAAAACTTCAGGACGCTTACTTAAAGCTGGTTCAAGCAGAGGCAAGCGAATGACTTCGCGAACCTTGGCAACATTCACACCAAAAATCGTGGGTTCTTCCGGCGGCAGCGCAGAATGATCGCCTGAAAGACCGTCGCGCCCGAGCAATGGATTTTCGGGCTGTCTGCGAGTTAAGGTAAACTCGATCAGCTCAAATAAATTGCTTCCTACCGGAACTTGTCCGACTCTGAGCCCTTCCGACACACCATCCTCCGCAGCCTTTACGGCGCAACCGTGCGAAGGGTTCATCGGAAAAGTCTTGCCTACTTTGAGAGCCCTGACGCGAAATTGACACCTTCAACGATTTCAGACATTTCCGGAAAGAAGAAGAGCTCTATTAAGCTGGAGTACGTTCGGAGGGGTTGTACCTTGATTCAATTACTCGCCTTTGTTTTTGACGTGTTGAATTATCTCCTCAGACTCTACTCTATTTTGTTGTTTGCAGCGGCAATCCTCAGAATGGCGCGGGCAGACGAAACGTCGATTATTGGCAGACTCGTCTTTCCACTCACTGACCCGCCGGCGAACGCACTCGGGCGTCGTTTTCCCAAACTGAAAGTCTACAGCTCAGGTGCCTATATCGATTTCAGTCCGCTTGTTTTGATTATTGCAATTGAAATTCTAATCATGCTGCTCGCACGTATTCGTATTATGGTCGGAGCCTAGGAGACACGCTGAATTTATTCCGTGAGGTCTTTTGAGATGTGGCCACTGAGACAAATTATCGGACAATCAGTACTGATGATCGGTCTGGGAATATGTTTTTTGGCAGCCAGTTCGTTCATCTACAAACCCAATGACAGTGAACACCAAGTCAACAAGCAAATTCAAAATTTCCCTATTCATGCAATCACTTCGTTTGGTCATCGTGAATTTGCATGGACGCTGCTAGCCATCGAAGGCCTTGCGGCTACCGTAAATATTTGGAACACCCAAAACACTCCCGAGTTAAGCAAATCCGAACGAGAAAAACTCTTAGCAAAATTTGAAGACTCACTGAATACCTTACCTGGACTTGCAGAAGAATCATTGGGAATGCGCGAGGTTTTTACCCTGCCTGCAAGCTTTTTAGCTTTTGAATTGAATGACATTGACAAAGCTATCAGCATTGCAAGAGAAGGGGCAAAGGATATTCGACTGGAGGCGGATTTAGCCCTTTCTATTGCTTTTCTCACGCACATCTTCAAAGGGGATTTGAGCAAAGCGGCCGATGACTATGATCGTGTTGCAGTTCACTTTCCATCTGCAAGCTGGCTACGCGAAACAAGCAGCCAACTGAGGCGTGGAATCGACCCGAGCAAACGCCCCGGCAAAGACAAAACAATTTTTTGTAAAATGCTCGCAAACGCGTTTCCTCTTGCCAAAAAGAGACTCGTCCAGCGCGGACTTTGCACGCCATCACAGATTGGCGAAGGAACGATGAAATGAACAAACCTTTTCTTGAGGCCTCGGGCCTTGCTTACGTTTGGCACTCAACAGATATCTTGAGCAGACAAAAAGACCGTGTGTTGTGGAATATCGAATCAGTAAAAATTCAGGAGCCCGGAATTATTCTGCTCGCAGGCCGCAATGGTGTCGGTAAATCCACATTACTACGTTGCCTTCTGGGACTCATGAAGCCAACCCGGGGCACAATTCAATGGTTCGGAGAAAATTCAATTCCGCGCGGAAGCATTGGCTATCTCCCTGAGCTTCCGGTTCTTCCAGCTCGCGTAAAAGTGTCCGAAATCATCACCTCCTTGCTCGGAGTTTCACTTGAGGATTTTACCCGCAAAGAAAAAGAAGCTGAGAATTATAAATCATTGAATATTTCCAATCTGATGAATCGACCTGCCCAACTCCTCTCCAAAGGCCAACAGCAAAAGCTACTGCTTGCTCTGGCCATAAGCTCGTTACCCAAAGGATTCGTGATGGACGAACCGTTCTCGGGTCTGGACCCTTGGGCCCGCACGGAATTGGCCGACTACCTCGTTCAACTCGGTCGTGAAGGGCATTTTCTGCTTGTGTCGAGTCACGATGCGCCTATCCGCATGAGGACTCACGTTCGCGAAACGTGGATCATTGAAAATGAAACACTCACAGTCCATGCCGGCTGTGCGATTCCGGAGTAAAACTTCCTATGCTCAAGACCTCAGGCATCATCAAACTCACCCTGCGAGAAAATTTGCGTGGTCAACTTTTGTGGTCGAGTGCGATTGCTGGCGGAATACTTTTGTTGCTGATGACAGTCCTCAGCGGTGTTACGCTGTCGCACGAATCGCGGGTCATCGACGTCTTCTCTTATTTTGCAGCAGACCAACTTCTTCTTTTCGTTGCCATCTTGTCAGGTTCTCAGATTTGCTCAACGGATTTCTCGTCGCGCGGACTCGCAGAGCTCTTTATTCCTGCAGGAACTTCGAGACAAAGCCTCTACGTTGCGCGATTCATTGCCTTTGCAAGCATGCTTCTGATTCTTGCACTAGCACTCTTCCTTCTCAAGATTTTTATTTTGCCACGAATGGCCGATAAAATAGATAATACACAATACAAAATTCAGCTCACCATGTTGCTCTTTGCTTGG
>CAYWSV010000044.1:8830-14091 GCA_964460155.1 uncultured Oligoflexia bacterium
GCTCAAGAGTCTTGCGGCTCTTTCCGTGGCGGGTTTTTTCGGTAGCCTCGTCCGACCTCTGTATGCTATTCTCGCCACGGTCACTTTGTTTTCAATCGGTCACCTCACGTCCTCATTCGACTCGTTGTTGCACGCAGCTCAACCCATAAACAACACTCCTGGCGTTTCTGAAGGAAATTCATTTCTTTATTTCGTCTTCAAAATTTGGAATCCAAATCTACTGATTGTGGACAGCGTTAAGGGTGAATGGATTCAACCCAGTGCAAACAATATTATCGCGGGAACTCTCTGGGCTGCTGCTTTTGTGTTTATTCCGATGGGACTCGCTTTCATCAGATTGCAGAAAATAGATCTGCGCTCATGAAAGTTTAAGCTGCGTTCTTTTTGCTCGACAGGCGTCCATCAAACAAAATGGCGATTGCAGAAAAATCATCAGGCAAACGTCCGTCTGCAAGTACTCGTGCAATATTCAATCCACGCCCACGTTTTTGGCTCAAATACTCTTCTAAAAATCCAACTTGCGAGAACTCTGGAACGAATTCCCGCATACGTGAATCATGACTCAGTAGCCACGCAAACTGGCCCGACGTAAAAATACGCCGACGCTCTCGATACACCAATCGATCGAGCCTTAGAACCCCATTGAGCTCGAGTAAAAGTTCACGTTCAACACGAGCATTGCCTGCAAAAGACATTTGCTCAGCTCCAAAGACACACTCCTGAGCTTCATTCGTCTGAATATCAAGAAGAATCGCATTGACGGAAACACGGTCATACCTGTGGCTCAGAGCAGTCCTTTCCAATAACCCACCGACGTCTGCCGAAAAGCGCAAAGCAAAACGCTCGAGGTTCATGGATTCGGGATTGTCTCTCAACGATTCAATAAACAACGTCGAGTAGTGCCTAAAAAGACCACCAATTTCGAGCTGGCCTGCACCCCTGCCAGCATCAAAAGACCAGAACAAAATCAGAACACGCTGAGGCCCAATGGCATACACACCGTATCCACGATCATCAGCATACTCGAGCCGTCCAATTCGTTCTTCAATCACTCCTGCAGGCAATTCGCTTTCACGCGGAAAAACAACGGGTAACACTGTTCTCGCCTGAGGAGGCGTACTCGATGATTCACCCAATTCAGACTCGCACATCAAATTGAATGCTGTCTGGCGTGCCATCAGCAAAAGATCGAACTCTGCGTCTTTCGCTGAAAACTGCGCAAGCGTCACGCGACTCAAGGCCAGCCAGCCATAGAAAGAGTCCTGATGCTTGAGAGCAATGTAAACGGCATATGGCGTGTCCTGCATTCGGTCTTCTTGCAGCACGCGTTGTGTTCTATTCGCATCCACCAATGTCTCGGTGACGGCAGTTCCATGACGAATTCCCGTTGTATCGGGCATGTCTCCAAATTCGCTTTTTGGGGCATCTGCCTCGGAACGGAAAAATGGAGCCACCTGAACCGAATTATTTTGTCCCATGGGTACCAAACGGATCGGGTCGTCATGGAATCGTGGGAGATTGCGAGTCAACTCCGCCTCAAGCGATTTTGCACCCACAGGTTCATCTGACAGGTTTTGTAAAAACAAATTGCCATCGTCGACCCATTGTACCGTTGGCCTAATCGCACCTTTCTCTTCTGAATTAACCTTAAAGAGAATACTCAGGGGAGAAGACAAAATACGTGCAGCAACCCGAGGTGACTGTGAAATGTAATGGCTCACTGTTTGTGGTTCACGGTGTGTCACCAACCAGCTTTCCATGATGTGAGACAACGCCAAACCGGAACTACGTCTACGGAAGTTGATTTTCTCCGACTCCGCCAAAAGCTCAGGAAACTGGTGCTGGAGAGGAAGGTTCAGTTTTCTGCAAAGCGAGAGCAATTGCCTTTCAAGCATCTTCCAGCCCAAGTCATGTGCTGTTCGGTAGCATTCGGCAAAGTAGTCCATCGAGCGTACCTGATCAAACTCACTGCACGCCAAGCCCAAAGCCTGTTCAGCGAAGAACGCCACGAGATCATTTTGTCCCGACTTTGCCATATCTTTCGCTTCACCAATCAATTTCAAAGCCAGATGATTCTCGCCCGCCATATAATGCTGAAGACCTTTATACAGCGGAGATACTGGCGTGCGTCGGGGATTCCGAGGTCCTTCGGCTGCGCACAGAACCAAATCAACGCGATTCAATAGTCTTTGAAATGATGATTCCCACGGCCAGCCTCGGGCGCCCATTGAAAATGCAATCATCGGAAGAACGAGTGTGCCAATGCGTATACCGTCGCTGACCGGCATAGAGATTTCAGAAGGCTGGTGTCTCACAATCAACTTAAGGGCGTTGACGTATGACGACAACGCCTCTTTATATTGACCGAGCGCTAAATCCTGTAACGATGAGGCAAAGGATTTGAATATCTCCCCGTGGTCCGAACCATGACGTTGGCGAGCAAACTGGTCGACAGTGCGACGCAACGGATCGAGTCTGTCAGAGAGTGCGTATCTCAATACATCAGAAAATAAAGCTAGACCTGTAAACTGGCCATTTTCGCTTGCCTCGCGCAACCTTCGGGCTTGCTTTCCAGTCGCAGCATGCTCCGGAGACACATCTTCAACGAGTTTGGTCGCATGGGTGACTTCGGGATTAAAATTTCTCTGAGGTGGTTGACTCAATTTCGCTTTGCCAGACTCAAGCTTTCGAGTTTTTCGAACACGATCTGACACATACCCTGTGCTTGGATGTTTGTTTTTCTCGACCCAGTTTTTATCTTTCTGTTCAGGCGGTGGTTGCTCATCGCTTCGTTTTTGTCGCCAGATGCGCGGAGACGTTGCGCGAATCCAGCTCCTCAGTGCATTGCTCTCGATATTGAGAACGCCGAGTGAAGGAAGCTGTCCGTCCTTTCTTTCATCAAGAACGCGCGCAAGGCGTTCGATGCGTCCCATAGGATAATCCAGCCAAATTGCCCTCAGAGCTCTCACCCAACGCGCAATATCGACACGTCCGTTGGCCTCCATCGCGCGCTCAAGAGTTTCGGCAATTTCGAATGCTCGATCTATCTTTCCAGAACGCAAAAAATGGGTCGCAATAATCATGTTGAAGACTGCGAACGGTCGCGTCGGGCCCCGACGGTGCAGGTCAAATCTAACAGCTGCAGCCAAAAGCCAAAGTGAACGCGATTCAGCCCCATGCGCCTGCGAAAGAATCATCAACATCAAACCTTGAATCTGATTGTCCGGAGGTTGATGAACCTTAAATAGGCGCGACTGCAAAAGCCGGTAGCCCAGAGTGAAGAAGCCCAATTCAGTAAGCTTCTGCCAGATGCTAGCAAGCATTTTATGGCTTTTGCTGAACGGCAGCTCGAGTTTTCTATCGATGGCATCGGCGACCTGCGAAAATGCCATAGAGTGCCTGCCAAGCCCCAACAGCAAATGCCCCCAATGCAATTGCAACGTCTCACGACGCTGGGAATCAAATGTCAGGGCAACCAACTGCTGACACACATCACTTGCCGCAACCAGTTCATTCTGAGCAATGTGGATCATGTACTCTGTTTCAAATGCCTCACGCAGTCGACTCAAACGTTCTTGCTGATTGCCAATCGTACTGGCGCGTGCCATTGCTCTTTCGGCGTAATATTTGGCCAAAGAATGTTCGAAGCTTCGTGCATGCAAACGCGATGCTTTAAGAAATACAGATGAACTCCGCTCGGCATCAGCAAGCGATCCGGCTCCCTCAAAATGCTTTGCCAAAGAGAGAATGTGTTCCCGACGCGGTTTTGGATAAAGCAAAATAATTCGATTTGCTAACGCAAGATGAATCTGCCGGCGAGTCTGTATTTCCAAGCCTGCGAGCACGGCTGTGCGCAGCTTTTCGTGGCTGAAAATAAATGACCTTCGTTGAACCGGAAGATTTTCATCTCCAAGAATTTCAAAAACTCCGCGTCTGACAAGGCTCAAAAGACGAGTTTCAAGCTCGACCGATGTGAAGTCTTGTTCTACGCGGAAATATTCAAATTCACAGGCCTCATGCGAAACTGCTGCAATACTGGTGAGCTTCTGATCACGCTTATCAAGTCTGTCGAGAGAAGCCAAAAGCGCCTCGACGTTTCGATAGTCAACAACAATCTGCGACAGCTTCGTCCAGTCGACCCTAAACACAGGCTCCCAAGGATTGAAGTTTTTTCGTTCGGGAACCAGTGCCTCTGTCTCGACCATTTGTTTGAGAAGTGCATGCAACAAAAGCGGAGAACCATCGCATTTTGCAGTTACAAACTCAACAAATTTAGGCGTAGGCCTTGGCAGGCCGACGGCTTGAAGGAATTGCTGAAAATCATATTGACTGAGCGGTGCAAGATCCCAAACCTGAAAGCGGCGTCTCAGATTCTGAAGGCGCAAAAGGAAGTTTTCGAGCACAAAATTCTGCCTCGAACTGCCTTCGCGGATTGTCATAACAAATGCAAAATTCGCCTGATCATTGACCCGCTCGGTAATAAATTGGAACAAACCAATAGACGACGGATCTGCAAGATGGACATCATCCAGTAGGAAAACAAGATAGCCACGCTGTTGAGCGATCTTACCGAGTAGCTCAAGAAACACCTGCTGAATAGGCGCCCTCACCTGTGGCTGCCTTCTGCGCTGGACCTGATTTTTTTCCAACATTGCCGATGCTGAAGAAATGAAATCTTCTGTTTTTTCATCGACACTGTATTCATCAGCGACGTCGGCGCTTGGCTGAGTATTTGTTGTCGAATTATCAGTGCTCTTCATCAAATGAGGACGAAGAGCAGGAATCAATCGTGCGACGTCTGTCGCACCCGTTCCGGCAATCAAGGCCATCTCCTGCATCAGGCCCTGAAAAACATGTGGAGCACCAATTTCTAGCGCCTGAAGCTGTTCATTGACAGCAAGACTCAATGCACGCAAAGACAAGCGCTGTTCCGATTCAGTAAATCGGATATGAAGATAAGGAATCTTCAATTCATCGAGTTGACGGCGCACTTCAGCGAGACATCGTGTTTTGCCGAGTCCAACCGTCGAGCGAATCATTCCCCATGTGACACGTGATTTTCGATTGCGGTAGTTAATATTCTTAACCACCTGCGCAACGAGCTCACCACGACCCACAAAAATATTGTTAAATAGACGGCTCAAAGCAACATCTTTAGTGGCAATCTCGAAAGCGTCGACAACCCGCCCGTGCATCCGGACATCGCTCATGAGTTTCTTGAGGTCACTCAGCAGTCCGAACATACTTTGATAGCGATCTTC
>CAYWSV010000044.1:14101-21041 GCA_964460155.1 uncultured Oligoflexia bacterium
ACAATGCGTTCGAGCAGCTCGTGATATCTGGGACCGTCGAACTGAGAAAACGGTGGCGGAGTTTTTTCGATGTGTGCGCGCAACAGTTCTTCGTTTTTCAGCTCATGAAAAGGAGTACGTCCGGTGACGAGTTCGTAAGCAACAATCCCCAGACTATAAATATCTGCGCGCGCATCAATTCCCCAATTCACCAAACCTGTTGACTCGGGAGCCATGTAGTTGAACGTACCAACCACTTCAGCACGCGCTCTGCCTTGTTCTTGCTTTTGCTTTACAGGGTCACTCAATCGAGCAACCCCAAAATCCACTATTTTCAGTTGTATCTTGGATTCATTTGCCTCTTTGGCATTCGCAACCAAAATATTTTGTGGCTTGATATCGCGGTGAACGATATTGTGTCCGTGGACGTATTCCAGAGCCTCTGCAGCTTGAATCAAAATCTCGAGAATGTCGGCCAGAGGCAATCGACCGCCGCGTGTACGCACGTAGTCGCGAAGATTCTGGCCATCCACGTATTCCATAACGATATATGCACGGCCTTCACTTTCACCAAGCTCGTAAACGGTCACCGTCCCAGGATGCAGGAGCTGACTCATAAGAGTCGCTTCGCGTTGAAACCGAATTTGCTCTTGCAGAGAAGGAAGATTCCCGCGGTTCAAAAATTTAATCGCAACGGGACCGCTTCCCTCTGCACCAATACGCACAGCGCGAAACACGGCGCCGAAGCCGCCGCGGCCGATCTCTTCGAGAAGTCTGTAGGTATTGTCGAGTAGTCTTTCCTGCAAATCGCCCTCCCTGCGCGATCTGACGGGGTTAATCACTTTGTTTATCGGCAACCTGTGCCGGAATTGAGGGGAGGCGGCAGAAAGTAGATTTATCCCCAGGAAATTTTTGCACATTAAGTCTCACCCTCTTCGCTCCGATACGGGTTGAAAGGATCGGGGTGAGGCTTGCAGAAAAAAAACGTTTTAAAATCGGTACGATTCAGCTCTAGATGTTTGCTCTCTCCGAGCGGACTCGCGCTGGCGTGTCTGTTTTTAACAAGTTGCGGCGACGGCCGTCCCGATGAATCGGCTTGGAGTGCATCAAACTCGCCGCGGGAGACAGGCCGTAGTGAGACAACCCTTTCGAGCGCTCAGGGCATCTCAGAGTCCTCAGTTGTTCCCCTGTCCTCCGACAGCCTTTTTTCGTTCATGGAAAAAAATTCAGACAAAAACACGATTCCGCCGCTCAGCCAATTTTTAATGTCTGGTTCGACGGGTCATTTGTCTGAAAAAATCGTTTCTGCAAGCGAGGCACTTGGACTTGTCGGAGACTCCTCCGGCAATGAACTCACAACTCTATTTGGTCGACTGCCAGCAGGTTTAGGCTGGAATCAAGTGGGGAAAGCGGCCGCTCTCGGGCTCAACGACGATACTCTTATTCAAGACAAACTTCACGAGATGCAGTTATCGTTCAACGAAATTCCAATCCACAATGCACGAGTCAAAACAATTCGCGAACAGGATTCCGACAACTCAACCTATATGAGTGCCAGCATTCCCCGCTGGTTGATGCATGGACAATCCGCGCTGCCACGCGCGACTGAGTTTTCACTGTCTACATCGGAATCCGCAAATTACGCCGCGCAACATTTGGGATTCGCGCAATGGCGTTTTCACTCGCCTACAAAAACCTATGTTGCACAGCAAAATCAATCTCTCACAGCCACGTATTTGTTCATCGTCTCGGCTGAACGACCACAAGAAGGCCGTGGCCCTCATATTCCACTTGAAGTTGCAGTGAACGCCGACACCGGCGAAGTTTTATGGCAACGTCCTTTGGCAATGCATGCAGTCGATGGTGAAGCTTCGCTGATCGTCGAGAACAAAGGAACCACCGATTCAGTTTCAACCGTCAGTCTCCCCAAGCTGCAAGGAGATGGTCGAAAACTGTCCCATCCACTCTTCGACGTTTACAACTGCCACCAAAAAGCGCGTGCCAGCGAGCCCGGCGACGGCTCCGTCTGCGATCAAATTGCCCACAACGTGACGTCTGGAAATTTTAATCAAATTCTTTATTCGAACGAAGTTTACGACGAACTTGTTTCATATGCTGCAACAAGCAAAGCAATGAACTGGTACCAAACAATCGATCAAGCGAGCTTGCGCAGCAGCTGGGACGAAAGCAAATGGCCGGGCGCGCGAGCAAACTTCGGAATGCAACCGGCAGGCTCAAACGGTGGTTCAGAAGTCCGACTCAAAATCTTTGTGCGCACCCGAACACCGGTGCCGACCACCAACCAGTGCGGCGAAGACTCGACACCCGACAACGCGCAATACCTCTGGTCCGGGAATTCAGGCCGCGGCGGCCCTGAAATCTTGATAGGCTATGGAGGATATGATCCGTCCAAACGTAACTGCTACAAACTGCGTGATCTTGGCAAAGACATGGACGTCATCATGCACGAATTTGGCCACCACGTCGTCTTTCGCGGACTCTCGAACTCTCAAAAGCAGAGTGTCGCCATGCACGAGGGACTTGCGGATTATTTCACTTACGCAATCTCTGGCAACAACTTGCTTGCCGAGTACAGCTATCCGGGTTTCAAAGCGCTCAGACAAGGAAACATCGCCCAAGGAACGACGTTCAAGAACTTCAAGGCCAAACCCGGAGGCGGCTACTACTCCGTCATCGATACGCTCAGTGCGCCTCATCTCGTGGGAGAATTCTGGTCGGGTATCCTTTGGGAAATTCGCTCCACGATCGGCCGAGATGCAACATCGGGCAGCTTCATGTTCGACAAAATCGTCTGGGACAGCATCGACCTTCTCAAATCGGACGCTGGTCTGCACGAGGGCATAGTGGCTTTGTCTGAAAGTGCAAAACGATATGGTTTGCGCACTGGATATGATCCTGCACAATTGCAAAAGACGGTTCAGGACGCGTTCGTCAAATATGGATTTGCACGCTATACGACCAGTGGAGAATTGGCTGCGATTGCTGAACTTACAGGCGGGATCTCGTCAAACGTCGACGAGCCTGTCACTCAAGTCAAAAAGACACGCCGTTGGGGATGTGGTGATGTTGCTCTGGCCCAAGACGGCCAGAAAGCCCCTGCGGAGCGTAGCTTTAGTTTCTTGCTCTGGCTCCTCGTGCTCCTACTTCCTCCAGCCGCAATCACACTGACGCCTGCGGTTCAAAAAATTGCTGTTCGTGTGAGAAACCGCCGCCGTATTTGACCAGAGAATATTCTCAGGGTACCTATTTCGGAAACATATTTCCTATCCATCCGAGTTCATCATAACGAGGACTCTAATCGAGGTATCCGAGATGCTTTTTCGCAGTCTGACGCTTGCATCCGCACTGATTGCTGCTCCGCTTTTTGCATACGGTAAACCCAAAGGCGTCGCCGATAAGGCCAGCTACGCGCTCGGTTATCAGGTCGGACAAAACTTCCGCAGCATGGGCGCAGAAATCAACCTTGATTCTTTCTCGAAAGGATTGAGTGATGGATTGGCCGACAAAACAGGTGCGTTGTCGAAAGAAGAAATTCAAAAAGCAATGATGGAATTCGAGCAAAACCTGCGCACAAAAATGGATTCCAAAAAGAAGGAAGCTGGCGATAAAAACACCAAGGAAGGAAAGGCCTTCCTTGAAGCAAACGCTAAAAAACCAGGTGTGAAGGTGCTCCCAAGTGGGCTTCAGTACAAAGTGATCACCGAAGGCTCTGGCACTTCACCCAAGGCCACTGATGTCGTCAAAACACACTACCGCGGCACGCTTATCAACGGCAAAGAATTCGACAGCTCGTATGCACGCAAGGAGCCCGCAGAATTCCCCGTCAATGGCGTTATCAAAGGTTGGACAGAAGCCCTTCAGCTGATGAAGCCAGGCGCTAAATGGCAGCTCTTTATTCCGTCCGATCTCGCCTATGGACCTCAGGGCGCAGGCGCCGACATCGGTCCAAACGCCACACTTATTTTTGAAGTCGAACTGTTGTCGGTGAAAACCTCTGACTCAGCGAAAAGCACTCGCTAATCGTTCGGTAGTGTCCAAGGTTTGAACAGCCGTCTACACGGTCGTCAGTTTTATAATTGCCACAAGCGCGGGCAGCCAGTGATGTGAGTCATTTCAGGCTGTCCGCTTTGTTTTGCCCATGGCACACATCTTGTTAGGCACGCTGAGGGAAACGCGCCTTTCTTGCGAGGTTCGCGGCTATGTTTGGCTTTAAAACAGGACTCAGAAAACGGACGTCGGTTCTGACAGCACTGTTGTCGACCATCGCCTGCATACCTGAAACAAGCGAAACCATAGAAATTGGCCAACCTTACCCCAGTCAGCTCGACGATAACCCAAATACATCTCAGAACCCCAATCAATCTCGAAGACCACAAAACAGCGGTGGACATCGCTCTCCAGCAGCTGCGCCAAGCAACGATGACCCTGCGCAAGTCGACACACAACCAAGGCAAGATTCGCCTGTATCGCAAACAAACATCAATCAGCGCTTAGCGAACTGGTTTAGCGTGAAGAACAATTATGATCTCGTTTACAGAGACGTACTGAAATTTTATCCAGATGGACGATACAACGGTTGCGTTGCATTTCTTTCTGCTGCACTCCGACGGCTCGACGTTTACATTCCAATTCAAACCGCAACCGAATCGCCCTCATTGGTGACACGACCTTTCTCTCGATATCTTGAAAATTCTCTGGGCTGGAGAAGAATCGGCGGACCAGAAAACCTGCGCAGCGGTGACATTGTCTTCACAACAGACAACGCCTCGTATCCCGGATACCCAGCCCACACCTACATGTTCTACGAGTGGTCAGACCGCAGTACTGGAATAGCGCTGGTGATCGACAACCAAGATTTCACCCATGAACGTAACGTGCTCAAAGGAGGCGCGGGTTTCAATTTTACACCCTTTGCCTACGCCTTGCGCGCTCCGTAGTGCGCCCAGCTTGCAATCGAATCGCGAACAAAATACGCTTCGTTCATGACTTTAACGAACCTGAAATCTTGCGCAGCCTTAAACCGCGGCTTTCACATGGGGCCTGCATTTATCGTTCTATTTTGCGCTCTATTTCTCACTTCTTGCAACTCGCTTTTCTATCATCCCGACAAACTGACCTACTCACTTCCCGAACAAATCACGCCTGCCCACGAGGAATTCTTTATTCCCGTTGAGGGAACGAAAGACACATTGCATGTCTGGCGTTTTCAGCCACGCACTCGCCGACTGGGGACGATTCTCCATTTTCACGGCAACGCACAAAACATGTCGGCACACGTGTGGTTCGTTGCATGGCTTGTTGATGCTGGATACGAAATCGTCACGTTTGATTATCGCGGCTATGGAAAAAGCTCAGGCGTAGCAACGCGCGAAAATACGATTCAAGATGGCCAAGCAGTTCTTCGTTGGCTGATTGCGCAGCAACGCACAACTCCATTGTTTATCCTTGGTCAGAGCCTTGGAGGTGCAGTTGCCTACACTTCACTTGCTCAGCTCACCCCTGCTCCGCCCGTGCGCGCCATGATTATTGAATCCAGTTTTCCCTCATACCGAAGACTTGCTCGCACGAAACTGGCTTCTTTTGCTCTCACCTGGCCTTTGCAATGGCCGCTCTCGTATCTCATCACCGACGAATTAAGCCCCGAGAGCGTGGGCATGCCAAATCCATTGCCCATGTTATTTATACACGGCACGGCCGACATTGTTGTTCCCTATTCTGCCGGACTCGAATTTGCTGAAATGGCAGACAAACAAAAAAACAGCGTGAGTTTCTATTCGGACCTACGACGCGGACACACGTCCTGTTTCTCAACTCTGCAGCTCAACCCCTGCAAAGAAAAAGTTTTGAACTTTCTCAGCCAATTTGCAGAGCAAGACTCACGCGACAAACACGGTATCGCAGGACAAAAACCATGAAAACTTTGGCGAGTCGTTTTAGCTGGGTTTTGCATCCCATTACTGTTTTTGTCGGTGCGCAAATCTGCTGGGCATTGCTCGTCTTCACGTGGATCTGGTGGTATTTCGATCGCGAAAAGGCTTTTTCATCAATTCTAGCCCGTGTTCCTGCACCACCCGAACTGCAAGCGGGTCAGTGGATCATCCTCTTGCAAGGCGGCATCCTTCTCGCACTTATTCTTGCAGGTTTGTTGGTCATCTTTATCTCGCAGCGCAAACAAGTGCGGCTCAACCGACTTCATGAATCGTTTCTGAGCAACATTACCCACGAACTTAAAACACCCATAGCCTCGATTCGGCTTGCAACCGAAACCATGCTCCTGCGCAAACTTCCAGACGAATCCCGAAAAAAGTTTTTGGAAAGATCCCTCTCCGAGAGTATCCGTCTGCAAAATCTCGTCGACAGTATCCTCGTTGCCGCACGACTCGAATCCAAAAGCTATAATCAAAAACGGGAGATCATCGATCTCATCGCACTGATTGAAAACTGTGTTGACAGTTTTTGTGAACGAGTTGGTACTGAGCGTCATATTCAAGTCGAAAAAAAGTATCAGACGAAAAAAGGTGAATTCCTTATCGAGGGAGATTCCATTCAGCTCCAGATGCTCTTTGACAATCTGCTTTCCAATGCTCACAAATACACAAACACCGGCGGACATATTTGTGTGATGACAACCCTCACGCCCAAATCCCTGACCGTCGAAATAACTGACGATGGTGTGGGAATCGAAAAAGAGGCACTCAGTAAAATTTTTGATAAGTTTTATCGGGCCGAGGGCACATCGCGCGTCCGTGTCCAAGGGTCCGGACTCGGATTATTCATTGCTCGTTCGGTGGCTTTGGCCCATGGTGGCACACTGACCGCAACGAGCGAAGGACCAGAAAAAGGGGCTCAATTTCATGTCAGTTTCGAAGGGAAGACTGCTGCTCGTCGAGGATGAACCTGCGATCGGCGAAACTCTTCAATTCAATTTGGAAAGCGAAGG
>CAYWSV010000045.1:0-3392 GCA_964460155.1 uncultured Oligoflexia bacterium
GGTGTCCTCTGCGTATTCCTCTCACCGAGGATGATATCGAGAAAGAGGTCATTCTTTCGCTCGCTGTTCGAGTCCTCTGAGCAGAAACAGATGGAATGTTTCCTAGAGGACCTCTGCAGGGCAGTCATTCCTGCGCATCAGGCTGGTGAACTCTTCGCTCGTCTGGATGGCTTCGATTCCATTATTTGGGGGCCACACAAGGTTGCCGCCATTAAAGCTAAAGTTGATTCCTGTTTTGCGATAGACGAGCTGATCGTTGGCGAAGATCGTTAAACTTCCCAGCTGTCGAATATCCGTTTCATGGCGTTGATGGCCAGACCATGCGCCAATTCCAATAAACCCATCTTTAGTGACGATGTTGTTGATGTATCGAATTCCGTTTTTCACGATTCTGATATTACGCAATTCTTGAATTTCGCGTCCTGAAAAGTCGGTAGTCGTAAAACCACCACCTTTTTTGAAAATACCGGCTATGGTTTCATCCGAAGTCGAATACACCATGCTCTGACCAAAATAAAAATCATAGGCACGTGAGTTACCCACATCTGCGAGCGCGGCGCCTGAAACACCTAAATCCTTGTCAGGAAGTGGCCCACCCTCAATGCGCACATCGAGCTTGCGAATTTTCGTGTAGCCCCAGCAACCGATATTTTCTTTACCGATCAGTTGCGCACGGAGCTGCTGCTGCCGATTCACTTCTCGAGCCAATTCGGTTTCGAGTGTTTTTTGGGACTTTGATGGTGTTGCATTTTCGTTGTTGGGCACAGACCTGCGTACTTTTTGAAGTTCAGCTTCCAAAGTATCAACGGGTGTCAAACACTTTTCATTCATAGAACTGTCCCAAAGTTTACTCATCGAAAGCCGGACACCCGCTGTGCTGTCGATGAGGTCGCTTCGGTTGAAGACCTCTTGCCCGCCAATGTAGAGCTTAAAATCACCAATGTCTGAGACTTTTAACACTTTCTTGGTTGAGCAGGAGTCAGGGTCAAAGTTTAAAAAAAGATCTGACAGCTCAATAATGCGAGGTGAGCGAACCGTAAGCTTATCTATGTTTCGCACGGTTTGTTTTATCGTCGAACAGGGGTCTGACTTCTTAGGCCCCCAAGTTAATTTCTGTCGTTGCCCACTCACTGCGGAGCTGCTTTGCCAGGTTTCGTTCTTGGTTGTTAAGAATATTTTTCCACCAGCAGGGCCAGTGACATGGATTTCAAAATTCGACACAGCTTGAGCATCTGCGCCCTTACATCCCAGTAGCGTTGCATCGTCAGCCGCTCTGAGCGAGGTGGACGCTACAGGACACGTCTTTCGCTGTTCGTCGGCCATTCGGCACAAAAGTTCGACTTCAGCTTTCAGCTCGTCAATCTTTTTTTGCGTCGACTTTGCTCTTTCCGCGAGTGCTAATGCGCCTGATTTATCTGTCCCTGAGGCGTTGGAATTCTCTGCGGTTTGCACTTTCGCAGGCTTCTTTTCGGGTCCACATGCAGTGAGGAGAGAAAGAAGGAGATATAGTCCAACAAATCTCACCTTTATCCCCCCTTTTTGTCACTTAATTACCCTTGCGTGTCGGAGTTTTTATTCAAAGAATTTAGGAGAAAAAATCCCCAAAGTCGGTAGGATCCCAAAAACACGTGTGTTTTTTCGAAATTCTAAGGGACCGTAACCTGTGAACGCCAGATGCCGTGCTCGCCACAGGAAACGTAGACATACAGAATTTGGTCTTTTTTGAGCTCTGCCCCACTCAGATCAACATTCACTGGGCTGAACTTTGTCGCAACATACGTTTTCGTTTGCGGTTCGCTGAATTCTTTTTCAGTTAAAATATCCCCAGCAACAGTGCGGATCTGATACCATTTCACAAAGTTTCCCTTCTCTTGCGGATGATCCATCGCAATGGTTAGGCTTCGTCCCGACATCGAAACCTGAGGAACGTGGCTCGAGACAAGCTCGGGATATGTTCCGGGTTGATTCTGGGTGTAAATGGCGCCGCCGATCCGAATTTTGAATTTCGACTGTTCGGTCTGATTTTGTGTCGGTGGTGTCGTTCCATTTTCTTCTGTTTGGGGAGCTTCGATTTCGGATTGTTGAGCGCTGGCGGAGGAAGAAGTTCCCGAGCTGTTTCCTGTTTTTGGCTGAGATGGGGCGACTGGATGCGTCGTTTGGCTCGCGGAACAGCCCGCCGCACTGAGTAACGTGACCCCTAAAATGATGTGCAATAAACGCATCTCTTTTCCGCCACTTTTTTAATGTGTCGGACTTCTCTTCGTCAGTCTTTAGGTCAATGTTCGGGCTTCTGTTCGGCAGTTCTCTAAAAAGCACAAAGAAATTAAAAATTTAAAATTTTTTCCAGACATTTAAAATCTCTTAAATGAAGTCGCGCTCTTTGACGATACCTACACTGAAGGAGTGCAGAGATGTGGAGAAGGTCAGAACGCGGAAATGCCACCCTAATGGCAACTGTTGTTTCGATCGCTGTTGCGACAGCGCTCGTGACACTTTCCAGAAAACACAAAGACCGAACGCAGTCGAACGCGCGCTCCCAAATCAAAGCTGCCCGAGATCAGGTTTTTGTGAATCTCAGAGGAATAGTTTCAGCTCCGGCCGCAATTCAAGTTTCGGTAAACGCGATGGGCGCCGGCGACGGGAATGTTGAACTTGCAAACTGTATTAACGAGAGCGGTGCAGAGGATTGCTTGGCAACAGGTTCTGACACGTTTGTTGGGTTCCAATTGTTCGATGAATTCCAAAAGAGCTTTTCAACTCCTTGGCCTGAAGACTTAAGACAACTTCAGATGGTTCCCTCGGCTAAAGGCGATCGCTGGCCGGACACTCTGAAATTGTTTTCCGGAATACCTTTTCCAAAGCCTCAATTCGACAGAAAGGCTGTGCGTTGCAAAGATGACAAGCCATGTCCGGTAGCGCCCTATACCGCTTTTCGAGCTTGGTGCCCTTATCCAGTGAGCGCACAAGGACTTGCGAGTCCGAATGCAAGCGGAACGAAAGACCTCATGGTGGGACGTCCCACAAAATGCGACAAAGCAGAGTTCATCCAGTTTTTTATCGCGGTTGGTGGCAGCTATTATGCGGCAGGCGCCGTGCCAAAACTAGCTGCGGGTTCGGCCTTTACGACTCGTCACAACTTTACAGCTGGTTCGCCGTCTCGTCTTGGTTCGAGAACGAGAGACCCCGATGAAATTCTATTGAGCGTGGACGAGATAAACAACAATGGTGCGCGTTTATGTCCAGATGGAATGAGTTCCGTTGGACTTGATGCTAATGGATATCCACGTTGCGAATATGCAACGAATCCCTGTGTTGTCTCAGGTGATGCTCAATTTGGAAAAATTATTGCTGCCTTTGAAAACGGTCAACTTGTATGCCGGAAACCTTTTCAG
>CAYWSV010000045.1:3402-20981 GCA_964460155.1 uncultured Oligoflexia bacterium
GCTGTGCGGAGCTCGAGGTGTTTTACGGGGTAACAGCCGACGGACAACTGGATTGCCGCAGACCTCGATTCAACACGGGCTGTAAAGCAGACGAGCTTGTTGTGGAATTCGATTCGAAGGGAGATCCTGTATGTATCCGTGCACACACAGGACAAGCATGTGAGCCTCCATCCATTCTTGTTGGCTTCGACGCAGATGGGATAGCGGTATGCAAAACTGCAGAAATTCTTTTTGCGGGCCAAAAACTTAATCCTGAGTGGTTCAAGAATAAACTTCCACCTGATCCAGTTGTTAACAAAGTCGAAAAGAATAAGTCGTTTGTTGCATTTTGTGTCGGCTGTCATGGCGGTGATCAACCCACAGCAGGTATAACCCTGCTTGAAATTCAGAAAAAGTACAAAGGAAATGCAAAGGGACTGGTTGAGTATGCCAAAGATCCAAAGGCCGTTAATCCGAATTCAAAAATGCCCTCAATGGCAAATGTGAGCGACGAAGAGCTAAACAAAATTGCGGATTGGGTTTTGAATTTGGTTCTGGATTAAGTTGGCTGAGGTTGGATCGATTTATTCAGTCTGTAAATGAGATACAGGTTCGCGCCCCAAGCCAGAATTGGAAGCGCAATTAAGTTTTGCAATATAGTGATGGGTTGAACATCGCTCGGTGAGAGTAGGCCGATCATCAAACAAATGGAAAAGTAAGAGATTAAGAGAATAGCTCCTGAGCGTAAGAGGCTACCCGTCTGCTTCAAAACATAACCTGCGTTTATCAGTGATAACAAGATAAACATAATTCTGTGTCCCAGAGGGATATCCACAATATCTGGAGAGTGTCCAGGAATGATTACGTCTTGGACTCTGGTCCAGATGGAAATGTCACTCGAAAATCTGTTTTTAAAACCAGCATATGGTTTGGTTCCAGTAAAATGCAGAAAAAAATCAAAAAGTGGCGCAAATGGAAGAACAATACAAAGGAGCCGACTTGCACGGAACCATTGGATCGCATGCGTATTCAAGCCCAAGAGTTGGAGGTAAACAAGAACTGCCGCAACAAGCGAATTGAAACACAGGCCGTTGGCAAACCCAATCAACAGAGAATACCAGTCTAAATGAAATGGCCGAGAGACCGAGGAAAAGTAAAACTCTACCAGAATGAGGATACAAAAATGAAGAATATTTGCCGACATAAAAAGGAAAAAGACTTCAAGTAAGTGGGATTTTTCTGTCCACCTAAGTCTCTGTTTCAAGTTCATGTTCGGTTTCCTTCCGCAGCAAGTGTGAGGCGTCGAAAGCAGTATTTTTGGAGTGCGTATATCTGAGTGTACGTTGATTCTGATTGTTCGTAATGCGAAAGTTCTTTGTGTTCCCACCAGTTTTGAGATTTGTGTTTCTGAGTTTTTATCGGGGAATTCGCAGGGCTATTTTTACTCTGATTCAGTTTTCTAAATGTTCGTGCGAAGGAAAACAAGACTCCTCGAGCCTCGCGAATCAATTGCGGCTGTGAACTGATAATTTCGCAACATGTTTTCAGAAAGAATTTATAGTGTTCTGCCTCATCTCGATGAATGTTTTTAAGAGCAAGTTTTAAGCCACGAGATGTTGGCTGACGTGCCCAGTTGCGATACCAGAGCATACTCGCGACTTCTGAAAACAACAGAAAGAAAAGAGTGGTTTCCCAGCATTGTGTTGACGGAATTGGTGACTCGATTCCAAAATATCCGACTTTGTTGGTTGTTAATTCAGTCGACAAAGTTTGCTCGTCTGATTTTAGATTTTTGATTTTTTCAAATGCGAGAGCGAAAAATTCAACGTGATTGGCCTCTTCTTTTGCCCATTGGTCAAGCCATCGAGAGAAGCGTTCAAGGATTGTTGCAAGATCGCTTGATTCACTGGATTCGGCCTTTAACTTGGCTCTAATTAACTCATCTTTAAAAAGCTTATACGCGTGTTGAGTTGATGATTCTGCAGCTGCTGCGAATTCAATATACGCAAGATAGATTTGATCCTGTGAGTTTATTTCTTTGACAAAATCGAGAGGATTCCAAGCCCCACTGAATTCGTTCGTTTTTTGATCAACTTTGAAAGTTGCCGAGGCCATTTTTATTTGGCCTCCAAAAATGATTCGAATTCCCGGGGAGGTGATTGGCGATCAAAGCTTCCAAAACAGATAGTTCGTGTGAGGCATAAATCGAAACTGATCTTAAAGACACGTTCAAGAAGACTCTGGCGCTGAATGAGAGTCGGATTTTCAAAGAGATTCTTCTGACTCGTTAAAAAATAGAGTTTCTGACGCCCATTGCATTTGAACAAATCAGGACTTCTTGGAACTGGCTCAAGCTTATCTGCAGCGCAAGGTGTATCAAGCGATTTGATTGCGCGCTGACAGAAGCGAGTGCAGTTTTCTGGCATACAGAATCCGCTGCGGAATAGAAGATCGTAGTCTTTTTCTTTTCCAGTGCAAACAGAAGCTAGATTTTTCTTGCTTATGCCACAAACTATTTCACCGGTGCTCTTCTTTGACAGTGGGACAAGGAGACTGCTTTTGCACCCTCGAAAAGGCAATCCAAGAACATTTTGAGTCTTGAATTCCAGAAGTTGTAATTTTCTCTTGGTGTCCAGATTGGAAACAAGTTGTTCGTAGGGTTGCCAAATCCGGCGATCAAGTCTCCGCGACTTGATGATATAGCCTACCCGAAGAGTCTCGGCTCTTCCGCAGAATGCATTTCCGCCTGCGCATTCGGGGAGGAATCCGGCGTATACCTCAAATCTGCAGTGTTCCCCCAAACACGGTCGCCAGTTTTCATCGAATCCAAATCCGCTACTTACGTTGCGGAGTGTCTTTGTGACACGGTCCCAACTGACTTTTGGGTTTGTTGGAAATCGAAAGCCATCGGAGAGTAGATATCCATTCGAGAGCCTAAAAGACAGCGGATAAGAGAACGTGCGAGGCACCAAACAATCAGCTTCTTCGGATGCTCGTTGCCAAAGGCAACGGGTCAAATCCGGGTTGCGCGCATCGTTTAGTGATGCAGATGCTTGCCAAGATTCAATTCCCTGAAGTTGGGTGCGCACCCATTCTTCAAAGAGTTCGTCATCTCTATTTTTGTTTGGCTGGAATAATAGAATCAATAAAATGATCATTCCAGCAAGACCCGAAATCGTAATCAGTGCAATTTTGGGTTGCCTCAGTTTTTGTGTCCAAGTTTTTAAATCCTGAACCAATCCTGTTTGGACAGGGGGCGACGATGGACGAATTGTTTTTTGGGGTGTTGGTCCCATAGGCTTCATTATTGCCACTTCGCATTTGTATAGGGGCTGCACATGACCGTGAGATAATCACACCACCACTGGCCAACCCAACCGCACGTTGCGCAACATTTTGTACCGCTGTAGATCAGCTTGACTGTGAAGGTGTCCTCCGGGCACTTGGGAATCCATCCATCTGGTTTCTTGGAGCTTCCATAAGAACAGTTCCCATGTTGGTGTCCGCATTTTGGGCCTTCTTTGTAGAAGATTTCCCCGGAGGGAGTCTTCATGTCGACGCAGCGTGGATTTCCTTCTTTGTCGTAGCCGGCTAGGAATTTATCGGTGGGGCAGACTTGTCCGAGAACCGATTTCACGCACACGGGATCTCCGACCTCATCGAAGCGCACCAGAACCTCTCCGTCCTTGCAGCCCTGATTTGAAATCTTTGGATCGACACAGTCTAGAGTTCCGTCCGCCTTCACCCCTCTTAAGACACGCAATGGGTTTGCTGCGGTTGCACAATTCTCACCCTGAAGAGGTTTCATGCAATTGACTGTGCCGTCTTCTTTCATCCCAAGAAAGATCCAATTCTTGAAAGACTCACCCAAACGAATGCAGGGGTTTTCCTGAAATCCGCATTGAATTTTTCCGTTTTGATCGAAGCCTTTGAAAGTTTGCCCACTCGGGCACTGAAAGAAATCAGGCCGCATGAAGTCCAGAGCTTTAACCCGAATAGCATCTGCACGGTCGCGAGTGCTTCCGTCATCGTTGATCATGTTGTTGAAGCCGGGATAGCGAATTTTTCTCTGGTAGAATTCACCCGTCTCGAGTTGTCGTATAGTAAAGAAAAATTCTGCCGTTGAGGGTGTTACGCATTGCGTCGCGGGTGGCTGGCCCGGTGCTGCGGGGGGGCAGATTGCTCTGAATGCAGTGGTCACTTCAACTTCACATCGGCTATCTGCGATACCGGCATTACAGGACTGACCACGTGCTGTGAGAAGTCGTGCTGTGTTCGTGTTTCTTGTTCCCTTGGAACTCGTGGTTCCACCTGAGAGGACACTTCCTGTTGAAGTGAGCAAGACGAGTGAATAAAACTTGTCGGAATCAGTAGCATTGCAGTTAGCCGTCTGAGCTGCACCAACTTCCATTGCATTTTTCTTTGTGATTTGAATTCCTGTGGCATTTGCATTGATTGAAGCACTTCCGAAACAATTTCGAAAATCATTATTTTCGGCATGCCCAAGCGTTCGAACAAGATTCTGTGGGCTCGTGAGGGCTGTTTCGGTTTCCTTGCGGAGCGTGCTCATCACATCCTTAAGGTCCATTTCTTGATTTGCTCGCATGTAACGAGCGTAGGTCATGCTTCCACCTGTCGCTACAGTGCCCATTACAGCACCTGCAACTAATAATTCAGATAACGTGAAACCACCGCTGCCTCGGAATAAGCGCCAAAGTTTAAGCATGATAGTTATTCCTCATTTTCTAGCGGAATAATATTTCAGGTGGATTGCCAAGGCAAATAATACGATAACCATCAGTCCAATTAAATGTTCGGATGTCCTGATCATCACTCATGTCACAGGATTGTCATGTGAAAATTGTATTGCAAGAGTTGGATTATTTACTTTTGAGTTGAAATATTCACCTTGTGTAAATTGATTTTTATGGTCGGGCTGACTTTGATTGGAAAAACGCAAGTGCTTAGAGTTTACATTACCGGTCCCAGGGGCTCAGGAACAACAACGTTGGCAGCTGGATTGTCTCAGCAGCTGATGCTCGTGCATGAAGACTCAGATGATTTCTTTTGGGAAAAAACTGACCCACCTTTCACGACTCCGCGCAGTGTCGAATCTATGCATCAACTGTTTTATGCGTGTGTTAAACAGGAACGATTTGTCTTGTCGGGCGACGTCTTGAACTGGGGACTTCCTGATGAGCATCTTTTGGGCAGCTTCTCTCATGTCATCTATCTTTACTTACCGTGGAGTTTTAGAGAGGCTCGCATTCGTCAACGTGAAAAAATGAGATTCGGCCACCGAATCCAAAGCGACGGTGACATGTTTCAGATGCATGAAGCCTTTATAAACTGGGCGAGTCACTATGAAACAGGCGAATTACCCGGACGAAATAAAATTTCGCAAAAATCTTTCCTGGAGCGAATGAAAAAAAGTGGTGGTGGTGTTCTTGAATTAGACGGCTTGCTCAGCCCCGAGGAACTACTTAATCAAACGGTTTTATTTTTGAGAAGTAAATAACTGAGTGCAAAAACTCTTTTACTTATTCAGTAGCCGCTGCGATAGACAATTAAGAGTTGCCGATGAGAGATAAAATTTCAATAGTCCTGCTATGTAAATAGATTATCTCAATTTTTTCTCCTCGTTCACCGATGGTGCTTAGGGGAGCAACGGAAAGTGCAAGCTAGAACTAGATTCAGACAGATGTCATCACTTTTGACCATCGCCCTTCTTTGTTCTGCATGCAGCAGTCAGCAAAATTTGAATGCTTTGTTGTCTGGTGGCAAACAAAAATCGGCTTCCGAAACCTTAGCAAAAGGGCAACAGAACTCTGAAAGCGTTGAAGCACTCCGTGTGCATATCGAATTAAAATCGTCTTCTCCGTCGTTTCCAAAGACGCAAAACTCTCCCCCCGAGTACGTTGATTCTCTTGACTTTGTGGCGCCCTGTCGTTCTGCTGGCTGCAGTGTTGCGCACACAGGTGGTCACAATCTTCATTGGTACGTGACGCAATCACAGGGTGACGCCGGTCGTGCTTATTATGTGAAGGGCGAAGATCAGCGTTGCTGGGAGAGGCTCGACTGGAGTGGCGAGTCCATAAAAGTGACCTACGACAATTGTTGGTGGACGGATGGATATAAATACAGTCGTTATGCAGATGGGCGTTGGCTTGCACGAATTTGGAAGCCCGGCGATGCAATCGTCGCCGATCACCAAGTCTTTGGTGGAAATTGGGATTCGTGCACAGACACTCCGATTGGCGGCGGTCAGAAGAGAAAGATGACTTTTTTGTGGCGCGTGAAGGACTTCGATTGGGGACCCGCCGGTCGTTTGGATACCATTGCAATTCGGCAGTCTTATCCTCATGAGCCTAGAATCCGAGAACACTACATTTATGCGCGTGGATATGGTCTCATTGCATGGAATTATGAAGATGACTCGGACCCTTCAAAATACATGTTTAACATTTTTAATCAGGCCAGCAACGTTAAGCCTGTTCCCGTGGGTACGCAGTGTGTGCAGGTCGAAAATTTAAATCCACAAAAAATGGTCGCTCCATCAGCGCGTCCTGAAAGTGTGGTTGCACCGGTCATCGCACCTCAGATGCCAGCTTCGGCTGCTGTGCCTGCGCAAAAAACTCAATCTCCATTTGTAGCAGCGCAAGCGACTCCTTCCCCCCAGCCGGTATCCACAGCTACAGGATGCGCACCGAGTGTCCTTCCCGGTGGTTCAAACTTTACACGAAATCAGCCGCTTTATTCGTGCTCAAAGAAGTATTCTTTTGTCTTTCAGCAGGATGGTAATCTGGTTTTGTACAACACAGAAACCACTAAGGCTGTTTGGTCGTCGTCTACAGGGGGAACCGGAGCTGATAAGGCAATATTTCAAAGCGACGGAAACCTCGTTGTTTACCGCGCAGGCAGTGCGGTGTGGGATTCAAAAACGGGCGGGCAGAGCGGTGCTGAACTTGTTATTCAAGATGATGGTCAACTTGTGATTCGCAAGCAAGGCCGTAGTCTCTGGACTTCGGCAAGCTCTAGCCAATAACTTTTGGGGCAACTGTTCTCACAGTTGCCCCTCACCTGCGCGCAGATTGCTTTGTTTCGTTTACTCAGTTGAACATGACTGACCCAGTTAAGAGGTCGCCATCAATCGATTCGATGACTATACCCGTGGCAGTTTTCTTGGAACCATCCCCACGAATGAGTTCAAGTTTGTGGACTCTGCTGTGATCCAAAGAGCCATCGCATATCAGCACATCGGACTCAATTGCATTATCAAGAAGAGTTACGTCCGAAGAAGCACATTTTGTCGATATATGTTTCGTGGGAAATTCTTCTGCATTCAGAACGTAAAATGCAGTCGTTGATTCGAAATCCTCAAAAAAGCGAATAGTAGCACCCGAATTTGCAGCAACCTCTTTTCCGCCACTCATGAATTTTAGGAGCAGCTTTTTGGGTGGCTGATTGGACTGCGGAGATGTTAGTTTCATTTCCGGTTGGGGAGTGAGAACTGTTGACTCTCCAACCTTCATGCGGATCACATGAGGTGTGCGCTGCCCGCAGGATTGTGGAACCGTAATGGCCGTTAGTGCAGCTCCAGCAACAAGAAGTGAAAAAACTGATACTTTAAGGGCTTTCATTACTGAGCTCCCTTCATTTCAAAACGAGAAAGTCTGCTGAAGTTATTGGTGCTGCCGTCTGAGCTGACTTTGACCTCGAGCATGTCCACGTTGCCGTTGCAGTCTTTAACATCAAGGTCGAATTGTTTGTCTGAGCTCGTCAGCTTCGACGTGTAGTCGACGTATGCACCTTTGCTCCCGCCCTCTTTGTAGCACACAAGTTGTATTTTCAGTCCGCGCAGGTCTTCTGTTTTGCCAGTCGCTGACTTCCAGCCTGCAGAGATCCTTTTCACAGGTTTTCCTGCTTGGAAGCCCTTTAACTTCTTAAAGTTAATGACTCTCACTTGATCGGGAGCGTAAAGGGTGAGTCCAGTAAAATCGTTGTACATATATGCGTCACCGGGGATGTCGGCAATTTTTTTGACCTCCACTCCTTTGGAGAGATCGTCTTTATTGACGACTTTTAAGATGAAAACTTGAGATGTTTGGCCTCGAACAATACCAACAATACGTCCATCGCCAACGGCGCTCATAGGACTAATTGCGCCGGCTTTTGCGGGGTCGACTTCAACACAATATGCACTACCTGTTGTGCACTTTGGCCCGTTGGCTGTGACGCATTCTTGTTTTGCAACAACAAGACTTGTGCCCTTTCCGCCAACAATGACGTTGTTCACAGGGTCATGAGCAAAAGTATAGGCCATTTGTGATGTCACGATGTTTCCGAAAAGATCGCCAGAAAGAGCGTATGCAATTTTACCGCGTGTAGAGAGCTTATAGCTGCATAAATCGCGACCTTCGGCAGCAACGTTCGGCAGAGCAGAAGAGGGGAGTTCAGTCATCTTCTCAACATTGACTCCCCACATTCCTCCGCGATTGGCACCGAGGTAAAAAGCCTTATTTTTTTGGTCCATAAAAGAGCCATAAGCGGCGACTCCGCCGACCGCATTGAAATCACCAAAACCGGTACTTAAGTCACTCAGAGTTACTTCTTCCAGCTTTGAGACGTCAATTCCATTTGTCTTCGACTTATCAATTGGAATACGTACGAATTTCTTCTTGCCGCCGGACGTCCCATAGGCGAAACCGATGAAGGGCCGATCGCCAATCTTAAAGGATGTGACCGACAAACGACTCCCTCCGCCCTGATCTTTCGTCCGGAAAATAGGAATGGCTTTCCCTGAATTCTTGTCACTTGCAAGCCAAACACCACCAGACGACCCTGTGCGTCCAATGAGCAGACCTAATTCGGAAACGTACGTTCTGTGTCCTCTCGCAGAGGAAGGTTTTCCTGATTCATCAACAATCTGCCACTTTGTCTGGGGCCAGTTTTTTGATTCATCGAGCTTTATCCTCGTGACTTCGTCGTCAGTCACGACCCAGGCCTCGGCGTCCGATGCTGCGCTCTGAATTTCGGTATCTCCAGAGAAAGTTATGGCCACACCCTCGGAACCGAGTGCCCCAGTGCCTTTTTTGGATATATCTTCCGTGCTGGCACCCTTTTTCTTATTTGAAGAGTTTGCGTTGGTGAAGCCTTGATACGACGTCTTTTCAGTGCAGCCCGCGAGTGCAACGAAACTTACGCTTGCAGTCACAGACAAGCCAACGACATGTCGAGCAGTCATCCATCGCATATAAGTTCCCTCGATAAACAGAATCCGACATTTCGCTATCGGTATCGAGAGATAAAGAGTTTAGACGGTCCAAATAGGCTCTCATTTTTATTGGTTATTTTTTTATTTAGGGTCTCATTTTGATGTTGTTCTAGCGGTAAACCTTATTGATCCCTTCAATGTCCTCTTTGTTGGGCCAAACAATTCCCTTTTCATAGTCGAAGTTGCGATAAAAACAGCGTTGCATGAACGAGTTCGGATTGTAGGGTGTTACGATTTGGTCGCCCCATTCAAGATTTTCATCAAAAGCGACACACGTGTTATCGGGATGCACATTCTCGTGCCGCAGACCTATGGCGTGGCCGATTTCATGAAGTGAGGAAGACAGTGCGAGATTCCGTTTACCTGTGGTGTTCAAAGAGGAGTAAATGCGGCCTAAAAACGGATCAGAATCAAGCCCGGATAAATTTAAAATGACGTTTGCATATCGAGTTCGCATTCGTGGTCCGGGAATCGGCACGCGTGGATGACCTCGGTCGGGAGATGTTCCTAATAGGCTTTGTATTGAACGGAATCCTTGCTGACTGGAGCCAAGAGGATCGTCGTAGATAAACAACCGCAAATCAGTGTTTCTCAAATCACGAGGACAAACACCCCAGCCGGTAAATTTGAGTTTTGTTCCTACAAAAGCCTTCTCGACCACCGCTCTGAATTCAGAAGTAAACCAATCTGTTTCTTTGTTTTTGAACTCCCAGCAGACTCTGAGATTTGGCAACGGCCACTTTGAATTTGCGAAAAAAACCGTTTCAGTTTCCGAATCATTCGTCTTTTTTGTTGGTTTGCATGCAATCAGGATGCACCACAAACTCAGAGCGCAGGATAAATTGACTTTGGTGATCGAGAGCATGGTGAATCCTCTCTCTGCAGGTCGTCTATCGAATGCGCCCCATGTTCTCCAAATCTTTAATCGATTTACCGACGCAATCGCTCATCGACTCCTGTGAGCCTCCAAGTGTTCCCTTACTGTTTTTTTCTAAGTCGAACATGAGTCCGTATGCTCCAGCTCCCACACCACGATGATTATATGAACTCACAAAGACGACTGAGGTGCCCTCACGTGTGTGAGAAGGATAGAAAAACTGTTTTGTTGCAGAGAAATTTCCTTCGCCACGACATTCGATCGCACTCGGCCAACCTGAAAGTATCGACTTACCGTCTGAGAGAATTCGAGTGCGACCCATGTTCTCAAGTTCACCAATCGATTTACCAATGCAATCGGCCAGAGATGTTTCCGAACCACCTAAAGTGCTCTTAAAGCTTTTGTCACCGTTGAACGTGAGACCATATGCTCCGGCACCTCGACCGTTGTGGGTGTAAGGATCGACGTATGTCACCTCTCCATCAGCTGGAAAATGTGAGAGGTAAACAATCTGCTGTTGCCCAGAACCCTGACATTCAATTGCGTCTGGCCAATCACCGAACATTTTTTTGCCAATTCCATTCGGAAATACGCGAGACAGTGCTTTGAGGTCGTTTATCGATTTTCCAACGCAGTCGGCCATCGATTCGGTTGAACCCCCAAGAGTAGATGCCCAACTCTTGTCTGGATTAAAGACAAGGCCATATGCACCCGGACCGCTTCCATTGTGAGTGTAGGGGTCCGAGTACACAACCTGTGAGTCAGGTTGGATATGCGCCAGATAGAAATACTGTCGAAAAACCGACCCTGCGCCCGTGCCGCGACATTCGATCACGTTTGGCCAATCCAGATGTAAATTTTTAACCATTGTTGGATTTGCATTGGCTTCAAGCGTTTTCGGAACCGCTACAACATTCGCACCCGTTGGGCCTGTTGCGTCCCCAGAGGCCGTCGTATTCTGTGCCGTTGTTCCATTTGTTGTTGATGTTGAGCCCTGCTGATTGTTGATTTGGCTCGTTGAATTGCCCTGATTCATCAGAGGTTTAGTCGACTTCTTGGTGTCCGGGGCTTTTGATTTGAAAGCAGAGTCTTCACACGAGACGACGGAAAAACTTAATAACAGGAGCGAACCAAAAGCTATCCGCGACATTGAACATTCTCCTCGTCTTTCCAAACTTTGGAGAAGATCGGCTAAAAGCATCCAGAGCTTTAGAATTTGAATTTGAGACACTTATTTTGAGATTTACTGAATTTTCCCAGTCAAATCGTTGGTGTGCCAATGCTGTGTCGGTTGGCATTATTGACGGGAGGGTGCGGAGCGACAATTTTTCATGTGTTATCTTTGAGTCTTGCGGAGGTCAGAATCGGTCTCTTGCTTATCGAGGAGTTTCTCTATGCGTTCGTGCGTTTATTTTGTTGCTGCCCTGTCCGTTTTTTCTGCAAATGCATTTGCAGGTGCTGCCAAGAAGGATGAGGCAAAAAAGTCTGCATCCGCGCCTGCTAAGTTTACAAAAGGCGTTTTGACAGACTCGAAGGGAATGACTCTCTATACATTCGACAAGGATGTTGCGAATTCTGGCAAAAGTGTCTGCAATGAAGGCTGTATTGCGGCTTGGCCGGCTCTAAAAGCTGACGCCAATGCAAAAGACTCTGGCGACTTCAAGGTGATTAGTCGTGATGACGGCAGCAAACAATGGGCTCACAAAGGCAAACCCCTTTATTACTGGGTCAACGATAAGAAGGCCGGCGATAAGACGGGTGACAAGTTTAATGGCGTTTGGCACGTTATCTCTGAAAAGTGAGATGCAGGCAGAGTCAGGCATCTATTGAGATATCGATTTGAGGAGAGGTAGGGCGTCCGGTCCTACCTCTCTTCAGTTTAAGTGAACATTTTCGGTCTTTTAAATAGATTTCAAATATCTCTATCTTTCTCCTTTAATAACATCTACATCCTCGATTGGGCCCTAAGCCAGCAGGATGACTCATGACTAATCAGATTTCCGTTGAAACTCAGTTGCACTCGGTGTTGTCGAGCCTTGGCTTTAAGCAGCCGACTGAGGTCCAGCGCCAAGCAATCCCCGTTCTTGCGCAAGGGGAATCCGTCCTTGCGTTGGCGCCAACGGGATCAGGTAAAACTTTGTCTTTTCTCATCCCGCTCATGGAAAAACTTGATCCATCAACAGACGAGACACAGCTACTTGTGCTTGCTCCAACCCGTGAGCTCGGGCACCAAATCGCTCAAGTTGCACATCAGGTCGCTGCGTGTCTGACAAATCCAGAACAGAAGCAATTGCAGATTCGATCGGTTTTTGGAGGACAAAAAGCGGAATCTCAGAAAACCGAGCTCCTCAAGAATCCAGCCGTCGTTGTTGCAACTCCAGGGCGGGCGCTCGAGTTGATTGAGAAAGATGTGCTGAAAATTGCAAAATTGCGTGCGATCGTGCTCGACGAAGCCGATGTCATGGTGGGTATGGGGTTTGAAGCACAGGTGAAGGCTATTTGTGATTTTCTTCCGACTCGTATCCAAGCAGCTCTTTTCTCAGCAACCGAATCGGAGGGACAAAGTCGTTTACAAAATCGGCTGGTTCACCGCGGAAAGCGAATCGATGTGCGGCAGAATCAGATGACTGTTGAGGGCGATGAAGATGCTTCCAAAATGCAGACTGTGCTTCATCAGACCGTTGTTGTTTCGGGTCGAAATGACAGACTAAGTGCTCTGAGCAATGTGCTGAGATCTATTTCTAACTCCGTGCAGACAGGCATTGTCTTCTGCCAGACACGAGAGTCCGTTCAGCAGGTTTCGGAATTCTTGAATACAGTTGGTTTTTCAGCTGCAGGATTATCAGGCGAACTTGGACAGATCGAACGTGCAACCATTATGCGTCGATTTAAGGCTGGTGGTGTAAAGTATTTGGTAGCGACTAATTTAGCATCGCGTGGGATCGACGTATGTGATTTGTCGGTTGTCGTGAATTTTGAACTTCCTTCAACTCAACAGGAATACCTCCACCGCTCAGGACGTTCTGGACGTGCAGGCAAAAATGGATGGACAATCAGTCTTTGCACGCCGCAGTCCAAAGATTTTCTCCACGATGTGCTTCAAGGAACAGGAATCAAACTCCAATCACTACAGGTTGCAGCAGACGACGTGGCTCCAACTGAGCCTGTTCAGCAATTCAAGAAGATTCATGTGAACCGTGGCAAATCGAGCAAACTGCGAGCAGGTGATTTCCTTGGTGCATTGACACAAGGTCTTGGGCTGGGACGCGATCATGTGGGTGGAATATTTATCTTCGACCATTTCACTCACATTGAAATTGCTCAGTCACAAGAATCAAAAGTTCTTTCTCAGCTTTCGGGATGTAAGATCAAAAATATGCTTGTTAAGGTGACGAAGGCTCAGGAGCTGACCGCGCCGCGAGGGCGTCATTTTTGAGGGTAATGGCCTATTATTTTCAAACTATCGTATTTAAATGAACGCGAAAAATGCAACGAAAAAGGATTTTTTTTGAAAACAACTCAAAGTTTTGCAGATCTGAAGCTTATCGAACCACTCCTGAAATCTGTCGAGCGCAGCGGATATACCCAGCCAACGCCCATCCAGACGATGGTTATCCCTCATTTGCTTGAAGGACGAGACCTTCTCGGCATCGCACAGACCGGAACTGGAAAAACAGCAGCTTTTTCCCTTCCTCTGCTTCAGTATTTGTCCACGAATCCCAAACATCGAACTGCCAAGCACGTGCGTGTGCTTGTTCTCGCACCCACTCGGGAGCTCGCGATTCAGGTTTTTGAAAGTTTTCAGACTTACGGTGAGTCCCTGCGCCTGAAACTGGCACTCGCTTTTGGTGGAGTCAGCCAGAATCCTCAGGTTCAAAGTTTGAGCGCAGGCGCCGATATCTTAGTCGCTACCCCGGGACGTCTTCTCGACCTTCTCAATCAAGGGTACGTCAGTCTTTCGAGTATTGAGGCTTTTGTTTTGGATGAAGCCGACAGAATGCTCGACATGGGTTTTATCAACGACATTCGTAAAATACTCGCGGTATTGCCGAAGAAACGTCACAACCTTCTGTTCTCGGCGAGTATGGCTCCTGAAATGGAAAAGTTGGCCCACTCGATTCTTGTGAATCCAGTTAAGGTGGCCGTAACACCTCCATCTTCAACAGCTGAAATGATTAATCAGAGCGTCATGTTCGTCGACAAGGGCCAAAAAAGAGATCTTCTAACTCATTTGTTTGCGGATAAAGATTTTAAGCGCGTCATCATTTTCACGCGCACAAAGCACGGAGCAAACAAGGTCGCAGAGTATCTTTCAAAGGCCGGTGTGCAATCGAAAGCGATTCATGGCAATAAATCGCAGTCTGCACGGCAGAATGCTTTAAATGAGTTCAAGATTGGTCGGCTTCGTGCATTAATTGCCACCGATATTGCCGCTCGTGGAATCGACGTTGATAATATTTCACACGTCATTAATTTTGAGTTGCCCAACGAACCAGAAACGTACGTTCACCGTATTGGTCGAACAGCACGTGCTGGAACTTCGGGAGTTGCAATCTCGTTCTGTG
The DNA here is from genome assembly GCA_964460155.1 of uncultured Oligoflexia bacterium. Lineage (GTDB taxonomy): Bacteria > Bdellovibrionota_B > Oligoflexia > Silvanigrellales > Silvanigrellaceae > RFOM01. Next base: position 18,098 of record CAYWSV010000045.1, read on the forward strand.
ACGCCGAGGAAATTGCTTATTTGAAGCAAATAGAGAAGGTCATCAGAAAGTCGATTTCGGTTGATCTCAGCCAGCCGTTTCATTCAAATGCCGCACAGAACTCAAATGCCCGCCCTCCTGTTTTGCAGAAGGGCAGGCCGGGTTTTTCTCGCGGACGTGGAAGCGCTAGACCGTCCTGAACAGTGCGGGAAAAGAGGAGTGACTCCTCTTTCTCCCCGAATTAGGCTTTGAGTCTGTTTCTCCGATCCATGTAGATGGAGAACAAGATCGATGAGCCAATAAGGGCGGCGATAATTGAGAGCGACCAAGAAATTGGGAATTTGCCGCCAAAAGCCTCATTCAGATACACCATCTTGAGTCCGACGAATACGAGCACAGAGGCAAGGCCGTACTTAATGTACGAGAAGCGGTCCATGACTCCCGCCAGCATAAAGTACATTGAGCGCAGACCAAGGATTGCGAAAATATTACTCGTGAACACAATCAATGGTTCTTTCGTCAGGGCGAAAATTGCTGGAACAGAGTCAACAGCAAAGATGATGTCAGAAAGTTCAAGGAACACGAGGGCGATGAAGAGTGGAGTGACGTAGGTCAGACCGTCCTTTTTGATAAAGAAGCTTTGTCCTTCGATCTGTGGATGAATTCTGAAAATCTTTTTCATACCACGGATGAGAATGTTTTTGTTGAGGTCGGTCTGTTCAGTACCCGCAAAGTACATCTTTATACCTGTGACGATCAGAAGAGCACCAAAGAAGATAACAACCCACTCGTAGCGCATCAAAACAGATCCCATTGCGATAAAGAGTGCACGGAAAACGAGCGCACCAAGAATTCCCCAGAAGAGAATTCTATGCTGATAAATTTTTGGAATTCCGAAATATGCAAACACAACGGCAAACACGAATATGTTATCGATTGCCAATGATTTCTCGACAACGAAGCCTGTTAGAAACTCAAGTGCAGTTGTCTTGGCCTGAGCAGAGGCGTCGAAATTTGGCAAACTTGCAAATCGTTCGCCAGTTGAGAATTGATGTTGCGCATAAAAGTAGAAGAGAACGTTAAAAACAAGTGCAAGTCCAATCCAAACTGCCGTCCAGATTGAGGCCTCTTTGAAGGTGACTTCATGGGCGTTTTTATGAAAGACGCCTAGGTCGAGAGCGAGCACGATGAGAACAAATGCCGTAAATGCAAGATAGAACCACCAGTATTCGGCGAACGGAAAGAGTATCATGTGTAGGACTCCTATGAGCTGCAGTCGGTATCTTCCTTTCCCAGAAGATATTCGGATCATTTCTCGATTCGTTCAAATCGATAATATTGAAGGTATACATTCTAAAAAATCAATACAATTGTTTGACTCCGTTCTCACCCTATAAAAATTAAAATCCGCTCAAATTGGAACAATCAAAGTCGAATGCATTGTTCGTTTAAAACGAATCTCAAGATTCAATTTATCAATTTTAACAATCAATAGAATTCCGTATTTTAAAAAGAGGGGATTGAGTTTGCCTTTTCCTGATTAAGGAGGATCTATGCTTGCGAACAGACAGCTGACCATGAGACACCTGTTGGATTCCAAGAATGGAATTCACCTGACGGCCTATCTGAACAACAAATTAGGTGACCCCGAGGCCCTTCAGAGTCAACTCAAAGCCATTTTGAAACGTGCTGAATTCTTTCTCTCTCCCGTGCTCGCTGCGCACGAGAGAGAACGGTTTTTGCGGCCTCTTATCAAACTTTGCACGGATCATCGCACGTTGCTGAAGATGAGAGGAAATATCGGATTTTTCCGGACTCAGGACTCATTTCGGGTTCTTAGCCTTCCGGTCGATGTTCGAACAGAGTGTATCATTGCCTCATCATTCCACGTCAAACCTTTGCTCAAGTGGTTGCAGTCTGATCAAACTTTTTTGCTGCTTGGCATAGGCGAGACCGAAGCTCGACTGTACTGCGGGAGCCAGCATTCGCTTATCCCTCTTGAGAATTTAAATTATCAAGAGTGGATCGACCTAAGACGTCAGCGAAGACTGGGTCCGTCACGTGGGATCCGAGCGACAATCAGTATCATCTATGATTGGCTTGATGAGGTTCTTTCGAACACTCAGCAAAAGATCTACGTTGCTGGCGATCGTCGTTTGAGTGACGTCTTTATCAAATACGCTCGTCAATTGAACGTGGTTAAAACACCTGTATGGTCGTCATTTGATGCAAGCAATGTGACCATGATTGCCGATGTAGTTCGTAGAATTTGCAAACGCGATTTGAGCCTCAAATTAGAGAAAGCGTTTGTGGAATTCAGCACCGCACCAACCCGAGAGATTTCTGAAATCGCCGCTGCTGCCGCCCGCGGTGCTGTGCGAAAGTTAATGGTTGCTGATGAACTTCTCATTTTTGGAAAGTTTGATGCCAAGACAGGAGAACTCACTCTTCATCCGGAAGACCTTGACCACGAGGATGATGATCTTCTCGATGACCTTGCCCAGACGGTTCTTGCGCAGGGCGGTGAGGTTTATGTCGCTAAACCCAACCAGATTCCCCATGGACTTCCACTTCTCGCAATTGTCGAAGAAAAGGCCGAATATATTGCTCAATTGACCTGAATGATGACAGAAAGATGATTCTTTAAAGCGAAAGCCGCTATTAGCCGATAAAACCAGATATTCGGGACTAAGGCGGTTTTTTTATGGTTTTGTCGAAGAAAAAAGACAAAATTTCGGGTCGATTACTTGTTTGGGTCACCGCCCCACTTGTCACTTTTGCCGGGCTTTTCACATTTTTGCCTCAAGCGCAGACGCTCAAGGCGTCCTCGGAGCTCATTGAGCTGCCAACTCCACATCCAGCCCGATTGGCGGATCGGCTGAGTGTTGTCATGCGTGGAGTTCCG
>CAYWSV010000046.1:0-20411 GCA_964460155.1 uncultured Oligoflexia bacterium
CTCGAAAGCCATCTGACAACACGGCAGAGCATTTGGAAGCTCCAGGGCATTTCCAAATGCTCTGCCGTGTTGTCTCGTGCGAAGACGTTGGCAAGCGTCCAAATCGCTACATGATTACTGTTCAAACAGTGAACATTGATCCAATCGACGGAAAAGTATTGGCCGACTACCTTGGCGTGGGAGCATCAGCACCGTGAATACTATTGTTATCATGTCGGTCTTTGCCTGCGTCCTGCTTTTGCTCGAAGCAATTTTCTTTCTGACGTGTTTCAGATGGCTTTCGAACGGAAAACGCGCACGGGAGAAGGAATTCGCCCGACTGGACGCTGAGCGCGGCGAGCTGGTTGAACTCCAGCAGGCTGTTGCCCGCGAACTGCGTGAGGCAAAAAAGTTATCTGAGGAAACGCTTGTAAAACTCAAGCGTGTCGGAGCAGACGCTCACGAAGAATGGACAGAGATGAGCAAAAAGTGCGAACCCCTCGTGATTGAACTCGAAGAAAAACTACGCGAGCTCACGGATATTTCGGTCAGCCAAATCAATCGTCAAAAAATGCAACTCGAGAAGGCGATACAAGTGGCTGGTCAGACTCACAGCCAACTGACCGAGAGTTCAACGGATGCGAAGAAAATTCTGCGCTTCCGCGTCGGAAACGTTCCAGAAGACTAGGTCCTCACGTCACCTAAGGCGGAAAAATATGCAGAGGCTCGTCGTCTCATCCAAGACGGCAAAGATCTCGGTGCCATCTGCCGGAAACTTGGCTTGTCTCAAAGCGAGGTTCAGTTACTCTCCTATATGGGATAAATCTCAGGAGAGATGATCAGATGACCGCAGGTCGGTTAAAACTCAAAGTGCTCGCAGCACTCGTTTTAGCATTTACGCCCTTTGTTGCATCCGCAAATGAACCGCAGGTCTTCACCCGGAGCACTGAAAAAATCATTCGCGGTGATGCTCCTATCCCACTCGTTCTTCAAATGGGTTCGGACGTTGGTTATTTTTCTCACACAACAACAATCCCCGGCGAAGGTCCGTTTATTGGGAGCCTTCTTACAGGCAAGGCACTGGCCTCGTTTTTGTTTCCGGACTGGATTCTTGAAGGGGGCGCTGGCTGGGGGTATTCAGCTCTTTACGGAACGACCCGAAGCGAGAATCCATCTGAACCCACGATTGGTCATCGAATCTATACTCAAGCAGGGTTCGTCGAAGGCGGACTTCGGTTTCGGCTGACACCAAAATTCAATCTTGGTCTCATCGTTCAGGATTATTTCGGAGCAGACGTCACACTGAGCCAAAGAAAAGATCTTGTGAATAACATGCTCTTGGGCGGTGGGATGATGGCTGTCGATCTATTGAGCGAGTCGGGTATCTTTCGACTGGGCGCATCAATCATGGCCGAATTGCCCGACAACCAGCGCCGGGTCGTTCTTTATGGATTGACCTTCCAATTCGGAATCCCGCTGCGCGGCTATGATGTTTTGCTCCGCAAAACTGATGTTGTCGTGCGAACCGAAAAAGTACAAAAAGTCGATGTACCGCGCATCGTCACTCGTTCCGTCGTGCGTGAGGTCAGCAAATATACTCTCCCGCGAGAAATTTTTAAGTTTTCCAGAGGACAAACCTTCGTCAGTCCCGAAGACCAGTCTTTCCTGCTCGAGCTTGCTCAAATACTCAAACAATTTCAAAATAATTATCGCTCTGTCACAGTTGAAGCTCATGTCAAATCAACAGGCGATCAGAAAAGAGATCAGAGACTCAGCGAAGCTCGCGCACAATCCATTCGCAACGTTCTGGTTAGCTCCGGACTAAACCCTCAGCGAGTGCTCGCATCCGGACTGGGCGGCAAAGCTGTGAGTGACGATCGCGTGGGCGCAGGAGCAAGTATCACTTTTGTGGAACTCTCCTTCTCCAATCTGACGGAGCCGGATGCGTTGACGGACGCATTGAACGTGTTCCTAAAACGACGCTCCACGCCAGAAACGTGCAGGGGTGACAAATGTACTTAAACCTGCGCAACACAAGCCTGACGCTCATAATCATTTCAGGATCTGTACTCGCCCCAAGCGTTGCACATTCTTCGCAGACTCAAAGTCGAACGGTTCGCACGGGAAGCGATTATTCTCGACCAAGCGGTTTCGGTTTGAACCTATTTATTGCCGGCGATGGTGCATTCATTCGTTCCTCCTCAAATAGTCAAGATGAAAGCTCGAAACAAGGAGCTCTCTATGGAGGAAAGGCGCTCCTCACTCTTGTCAATCGAGACATAGAAATCGAAGGAGGCGCCGGGTACAGCATCTCCAACCTTCAAGGCGCAGCAGATACAGTTGAAGACGATCAAAACGGTGGTTTGGTGCGTTTAGAGAACGTAAGAATTCAAACACAGACAGCCGTTGCAGAATTCAGCGCTCGTCTCAAACTCAACCACAGCGCAGAGGGCGACGGAATCTGGTCCATTGGTCCAACAGCTGCAGCCTATCTGGGAACAAACGCCTCCTTTGGACCTGACACAAAGAAAATTTATCGATCCGCGATGTTTTTGGGCGGACAACTCGCACTTGAATTCGGAGTCGATTTTAAGCCGCGTCTTGCTCTGTCATACCTGACGGATATCAACCTGTATGAAAGACAAGTTCACATTGGTCTGTTGAGCTTGCAATTTGGAACTGGACTTTTCAAACCCAAAACATTGATCAAAGACGTCCGCAACCAAACAAACGACGAGATTGTTCGAAAAGTTCAGGTTGAGAAAACGGTCCAGCGGACTGTCGTCAAAGAGCAATTTCGCCATCTTCTCAAATCTGAGGTCGTCAATTTCGAAACCGATAAGGCCATCTTGCTCAAGCGCTCAGAGGTTTTTCTTCGCGAGCTCGGACTTTTGCTTGCACAGAATCAGGACCGCTGGACAAGCGTAATTATCGAGGGCCACACCGACGTCCGTGGTCAGCTCGACTATAATAATCGTCTTTCTCTCGCACGCGCATCCTCTGTTCGAGAAGCTTTGTTACGTGTGGGCGTTCCTGCAAATCGTATGCGGGCCGTAGGTTTTGGCCCGAGTCGTCCGATAGACCCCAATCAGAACGATCTGGCTTGGGCCAGAAATCGTCGAGTCGAACTGAGTTTTGAGGGGGTCACCGATCCGGATTGGCTCAGAAGGTCGATTCAGAAACTTGAAGATGCACTCAAATCAGCGCCGCGCTGACTCATCTGCACCCGCAACTAAAAACTCTCGGGCGCGATCAACGATCCAAAAAGGACGGCCCTTTCGATAGTTCCGTTGATCACTGATCACCTTTTCCGAGGCAGTACGCTTTTCTGTTTCGGTGAAATGGCTGGTCGAGATTGTGATTCTCAGAGCATGGTCCCGAACCACAAGAGCATCATCTGAAAGCCCGAGTTCAAGCGCCTGCCTGCAGTAGCTTAGAGGCAGAAGTCCGCAGACATAATTAATACATGCCGTGCGGCCAATCCAGGTCAGAGATTGAAAATACCTTCTCGAGACCAAAGTTTCCTTTTGGCCTGAAGAATGGAGCTGTTCAAGCTGACCAACAATCCGAAAATACTCAGAATTCGAATCCATAGATGACGCATCAACTGTCTCGGCGGGAGTCAGACTTTTCGCCCGTGTCGGGGCGGACTGCCGAACTTCAGGCTGCCCGGTCATCGCCCATATGGCCATCGGCTGGACCGCGATAACAAACATCAGCCCAGCGCGAAAAACTGAAAAGCTGCAGGATTTCATTTATCTCCCTCCGCAACATCTGCAGTTTGTTTTAAACCGGCCAATAATGCCAGCCGGGTATAATAAAATTTAATTCACACATATATAGCTGTAATGACTCACAAATGAATTGATTTGTGAACTATTCAAAAAAAATCGTCAAGTTCATATCAGGTCCTTCCGATGAACCCAGTGGTCTGCGGAATTTCTGATTACGGAGGGAGACTTACAATGGGCGCGGCACTCAACGAGAGAATCTGGTTCTACTATGCAAAAGAAGAACAAGTCGGTCCTATGACCGAAGCAGAACTCCGAGCGGCCATTGCCGATGGTTCTCTGCAGAGTGCAGATTACGTCTACCGTGAGGGATTCTCCGACTGGCGTCCGCTGAGCGAAGTCACTGAACTTTCCGAAAGCTCAAAAGCGCCTCAATCACACTTGGTGTCGGTGCCTGTCAATCAACCAGAGCCTGCTGATAACTCGCAATCACGACGAGCTCCTCGCGCAATGATTCACGAACTTGTTGTTGCCCACAACGACAACTTCGTCGCGACGGGTCACATTAAGAACATTTCTATCTCGGGACTTTATTTCGAGACCGAAGACGCAGTGTTCAAATTAAACGATGAGGTCAAGCTCACACTCAAAGAGGGTAAGGGCTTGGGCAAACCAATGCATCTTAAAGCCATCGTCGTCCGACAGGCTCGCGAGAAAGGCTTACACGTCGGCTACGGTCTTGAGCTTCGAGGCCTCGACGAAACATCACGTTCACGCATTGTCGACTACATCAAACGTCATCAGGCTTCCTAAACCGGCGCGACGCACAGGAGGTGTCCCCATGTCTCATCATTTGAAAGAGCTTCCGCCGGATCAAGCCCTCGAGGCTGCATTCAAGGAACTGGACGACGTTGCGGCGCTTCAACCGCATTCGTCGGACGCGCACAAACTTAATTTTTTGCGTGGCTTTAAATGCTCAAACAGCAGCGCTCGCGAAAAAATAGTTCGCCACGCTGCCGAGCGCCTCAAAACGCATTACGACAACGAGAAGCATCTTGAGGGAACGATTTGGCTCGTTGCAGCAGGTCTCGCTCACGAGCGCGACTGGGACACAAGCCTTACCTTCTTGCATGCAATTCTCGAGATCTCTCAAGACGCAGATTTTTATCGAGAGATAGCCGTTTCCATGTTGCACCTCTCAGATCTCGAATTATCGGATGGCAAAAGCAAAAACGCGATTGGACAAGCAGTTCTTGTTTTGGTCACAGAGTTTGGACTCATGGTTGCAGAAAGATCAGGCCGCGGCGGACTCGACCCTCAGGGAGCCTCCCGTGTGGTTGAATATGTCACCACGAGTTTGCTTGCTCGAAGTAATGTGAACAGTAACGCTATACGCGTTTCACTGCTCCATTATCTATCGAAATGCCCACTGAACAACAATACATCCTCGCAGCTGAACCGAGTTATTAGTCGATTCGGTCAGAGCCTTCTGGATGACCTGCTCAACGCGTTTTTCGAACAGAAAAAACGAGGAACAGCAGCTTTCTTCTTCCTCGCAGAGCATTTGAGCACATTCTTCTCAGCTGCTCCTGCGTTGGCGGAAATGAGCCACAGCGTTTTGCGACACTACATGCTCAAGCATCCGGACGAATTCCCGGGGTTCATGGCGTCGTATTCAGATTGGGTCTCAAGGGAGCACCAAAGTTTGTCGATGACGGCGCAACACTTGGCATTGCTCATTCGCGCTGCGACGGAGGTCTCGCAAAGGCAACTCGCAGAAAATCTATGTGTCGTCTTGCATAAGCATTTGAGGCTATTTGGTGAGGTCTCCAAAGAACTTCTTCAGCAAGAAGTCATGATGGTTGAAAGTATTTTACGGGCGAACAGACCGGTCAAAAATCCGGTGATGGAAGACATCATTGCCAACATCCAATCGCTTCTTGCAGACAGCTCGAAGAAACAGGGACGCGTTGTTCCGCTCGCCAAACTGCGCAAGCTCAAGGACAACGTCAAACCGGCCAAAGTGGGTACCCGACCTTCGCCGCTCGAAACTATGCTTTCTCTGGCATCGTGAAAATCAATCACACGTAACTGCAGAACGCAGCAGCGCCTCGCGATCAAGAACCCTTGCGCGGGCGCTGTTTTGCGTTCGATTGAAAATGTCCTCTCCCTTGCCCGTCAAAGCGTGAAGAAATGTATATTCCAAGGCCAACGACGTGCCGAGCAACAACGGGTCGTCAGAGCCAATGGCAACGGGCAAACCCTTTTCCAAGCATTCAAAAACGGGGTGCTCATCGGGCTCTCCAGCAAAAGTTTTTAACAATATATTGCTGAGCGGACACATCACCAGATTGTCTTGGAAAATAAAATTATCAGACCAACCTGCAAATCCATGAGCTACGCGGTCTGGCTTGAGCTGCGCCAAAGTCGTCTTGTGTGTTTCAGCATCCCCACCCTCTCCACTGTGGATATCCACCTTCAATCCGAGAGCGCGAATACGTTCAAAAAAATTCTTTTGCTCATCGAGCTGCTGATGATTCTCCATTCCTCCAAGACCCACGGCAACAACAATCGGTTTACCGTTTTCATCCTTGCAATCATCCGCAGCCAAAACATTTGTTAATGCTTTAAAAATAATTTCTCTCTCGTGCGAGTTAGATATCCAGAGTGCATCCACAACTAATCTTGCCTGAACGTCTTTTTGCAGACTCAAGCCACGACGCAATCCGCGACAATAAGCCCGAACGACATCTTCGAAATTAAATATCTCGGGTGCAATCGCAAATCGTTCCCGAATAAAAGAGAAATCTGCGGGCGAAATATATGCCTCAGTGTAGAGAATCCTCTCTTCAGCCCGCTTAGCGACAAACGCAGATGCCATATCCTCGAAGTCGCTGAGTTGACGAATGGATCTCGAAAGGTCAACCCACGCACGAATAAATCCGCGCAAACTTTCGAATGGAGCCCTCTCCCATGGAACATGTTCGGACCATTCAGACGGCGCTGGTCTGGAGCGATAGAACTCCTCGTGCACAGCAGCCTCGAGATGAACGTGAGTTTCGACCTTGGGCTGCGCTGAAACCCAATCGTAAAAAGAGCTCAGCTCCAACTCCGATAACACACTCTTGCGGCGCTCGATGGAAATCATCAAATCTCTAAAACTATTACCGAATTTTGACATTCATTCCTCAACCAACGGGCACTCTTTGCCTGCAAAGGTGCGTCAAGAGCTCATCGCTCACATTTACGCCCAAAACTCCGATCCACCCAATGGAGGGAATATGCAGATCCGCTGCAAAACCATACCCCTGATTTTCGTTTCCGTCGCGAGTTCTTCCGTTGGGCTTGCAGACGATACGATTTCGCCGACTCTTGAATGGAAAAACACATGGAGCTCGGCATTTTCTCGTGCCGTGGGCGGCAGCCAAACCGCACATGCCTTCAATGAAGATGCTTTGTTTGCAAATCCGGCTGCACTGAACAAAACCCGCCACCCGCGGAGTCGAAAGCTGGTCGACGTTGTCGACGCTCCGGGTCTTTCGGTGGGCGGAAACGGCACCGCGTTGAGCGCGCTCAAAGGCAAAACACTTCAGCCAAGCCTATGGCTCAAAAGCCTCGCAGCCAACGTTCCCACCGATCGAACCTACTTCGAGATGCAGGCCTTACCATGGACGGTTCTCGGGGAACGCGGAGGACCAACATTTTTTGTTGGAATGCCTATCAGATCGACAATTATCGCAAGTCCCGTGGCGAGCGATGGAATCAGTCGAACAATTTCGAACGAAACCACTGCTGGTGCCGCAATGAATATGAGCATTGCGACGCGCAGCGGGGCAGCGGCTTTTGGCCTATCTCTGCGGCCGAATATCCGTTGGAATTCGTCACTCTCTCTGAACCTCAACGAGGTTGGAAGCTCCAAGTCTCTGTTTGGAAGCATAAAATCGGGTAATCATAAAACCACAGCAACTCCTGTTGACGTTGGCTTTATCATGACGGCGGGTGATTTTTGGCTTCCGAGTTTTGGCCTCGCGATCCTGAACGTACCAACAGCCTGTGTCGACAATTACCTCAACCCAGCCACTGGCAAAAAACAATCCATTTGCGGAACGCCGCGCACGGGCGACGTACAAGATGACGTTGACGCAACGCGTCTGGACCCCACAGAAGTGCGCATGGGTGTCAGCATTATTCCTCGCTTTCGGGTAGGTGGAGTGCGGCTAAACCTCAAAATATCCGGGGATATTTATCCATTGCCTATAACCACTGGCGGGAAAAATTACGGTTACACGGACGTCAACATCAACCAACTAACCCACGCTGGAGTTGAATTATTTTTAGGCAATGCGATGAGTGCACGCACATTCTCCCTGCGTGCAGGCCTCAATGACACTCGCATCTCATGGGGCTTTTCGCTCCCACTGCCCCACTTCAGCGTAGACGCCTCGAGCTATGAAGCGGCATTGTTTAACGACGGAAAAGCCACAAAAGAACGGCGATACTTGATTGGTCTCTCGAGCGACTGGTAACATCCGCGGGCTTGCCCGTGCCAGTCAAACGGAGATGCCCAATGCCATTTCAATTCATTTCAGTCCCGAACCGTTTTCAATTTCGTAGTTGTGCTCGTCCAGCAGCAGTAATACTCTCGACTCTCTTTGCTTTGGGATGCACCACTCAAGGGGAAATCTCCGCACCAAAACCCGCCCTTCCCTCGAGCGGAAAGGCCACAGAACCACAAACACCAACGCCCGATTCGAGAAACAATTCCACGTCATCGGGCCTTTCAAACGCACAACTCTCGCAGTTTCACGCAGCACTTGCAAAAAGAGATTGTCCAGCAATTCGTTCTCTGGAAGACGATGTTAATGGCTCCATCGAAAACTCAGCGACTGTGGTGCAGCTGGCTGTGCGCTGGTGTGCGCATCAAAAATCTCCACAGGACAAAGACAAACTCGGCACTTTTTTAAATCTTGCTGAGCAAGCGCAAAAGATCGAATCACCTCTGCTCAACGCAGCATTCATCGAACAACTCAAAGGCGAAGCTCTTGCTGCTTCGGGCGACTCGGCTGCAGCTCGAGCTTCGTTTGCACGAGCAATGAGTGGATCCGCGCTTCAATTTATGTCGATGGTTTCTGGTCAGGCTCTGAGGAGCGACCTTCAAAATATCGAGACTCTGCTCACTGGCGCTCAGGCAGCTCTTCTCAGAGACGTGCGCACAAGCTTAGCCGACCCTGCCACCCAAGCTGCTGCGCTCACAAAGCTCGATGAACTTCTGTCGCAAGTTCCTGCTGGGGGTGTATACGACAAACTTGCCGCGACACGTCTCAAACTCTTCGCTGCTTTTGAATTATCATTCGCGAGTCAACTCGCGACTCTTGAAGAGACGCGTCTCAAAGGTGATGTTGCTGCTCTGGAAACTGCGTCTGTCAATATACGTCGACTTTTTCCAAGCCGACCGCATCAATTGCGCATCGACACAATCACGGGCAAGGCATCGGTCGCTGAAGGACCATCAGCACAACAAGGGAACCAATGCGCGGCCCTCACGCCCGCAGCAGTGCTGAGTGCAACCGATCGCTCCGATCTCACTGCCGACAAAGCCCTTCAAATTGCAAAGATGGCTCTGAATGACGGTAAACCCGGAGATGCTGTTGAGATTTTGGACAGTCTGTCGGAGGCAAACAAAAACGAACGAACTCGCAGCCTGAGACGCGAAGCTTCAGAAGCTCACGTCAAAGACATGCGCAGAAAGGCGTCCGAACTTTACAAAAGAGTGGCGATGACCAGCGACGCTCAAGCAAAACTTGACAGCCTGTCGCAGTGCAAACAAATTCTCGAAAACATTCTGGTCCGATATCCGGACACAGATACTTACACAAAACGAAACATTCAAAAATTCCTGAATTCAGTGTCTGAAAACATAACTGAACTCAGAAAGGGTCAAGTCAAATGAGTTCATACAGCAGCCAGATTCCCGATTCACTTAAACAGACACTCGGCGACGGGTTTCAACGTCTCGTCCTTTGGCTCGAAGATCCCTCCGTCGAACAGCAGGGAAAAGAGGAAGTCCTCAGCCTTATCCATTCGGGCAAAACAAACGATCTGCGCGACCGTTTTTGGCGTGAACTCGAATTCGGAACAGGTGGACTGCGAGGCGTTGTCGGCGCAGGAAGCAATCGCATGAACGGGCCTATCGTGCGCAAAGCCACGCAAGGATTTGCGAATTACATTCTGAAACAAGGCCCCTCTGAATCAAAACGTGGCGTTGTCATTGCCTACGATAGCCGGTTATCTTCCAGATACTTCGCCGAACAGGCTGCATCAGTGTTGGCTGCAAACAACATTCCAGTTTTCCTGTTTGATGAAATTCAGACAACTCCTTGTCTGTCTTTTTCTGTGCGACATCTGGGATGCATTGGTGGATTGTGCATCACCGCCAGTCACAACCCGCCCCAATACAACGGATACAAAGTTTATTGGGCCGATGGCGCGCAAATCACACCACCACATGACAAAGCAATTCTTTCCGAAGTTTTTGCCGTCACCGAATACAAACAAGCCAACACAATGCCCTTCGAAACGGCACGTGCAGCCGGCACGATCAAGTCGGTTTCAAAAGACACCGTGGATGCCTACTTTGCACAAGTGCGCTCACTCCAACTTGAGCCGACATTGAAAAAAGACATCAAGATCGTTTACACCCCGCTGCACGGAACCGGTGCTGCGCCCGCACAACGCGCACTTAAAGAATGGGGTTACGAAAACCTTCATATAGTTCCCGAGCAGGCCAAGCCGGACGGTAACTTTCCAACGGTTAAAAAGCCAAATCCCGAAGAACCAGCAGCTCTGCAGCTCGCCATCGCGCAGGCTGCGCAGCAAAATGCTGACGTTGTGCTCGCTACAGACCCAGACTCCGATCGCCTTGCACTCGTTGTCCGCGACCCTGTCGCAGCGCGCGGAGCCTTCAAAGAGCAGGCTTTTGGAGACTATGTTTTTCTCAACGGCAACCAAACCGGTGCGTTGATGATCGACTACATTCTTTCGACTCGCAAACGTCTTGGCATGCTCAAACCTGAACACAAAATCATTAAAACAATTGTTACCTCCGACCTCCATTCACGAATTTGCCAGAGCTATGGCATTGAAATTCTCGACACGCTCACCGGATTTAAGTGGATTGCAGGTGTCGTTAACGATTGGGAACGGCAAGGACTCAAGAGTAAAAAATATCTCTTTGGCACCGAAGAAAGTTTCGGTTTCATGCCCGGTGATTATGTTCGCGACAAAGACGGAATCGGTGCGCTTTGTCAGGCGGTCGAAATGTCTGCTTCGTATAAATCATCCGGCATGACGCATTGCCAAAGACTACTCGCACTCTTCGAGAGTCACGGAGCATGGCAGGAAGATCTCATTACTGTTGATCTCGAAGGAGAAGAAGGAGCCCGACGCATCGGACGCCTCATGAATGAGATGCGCAAAAACCCGCTCAGCAGTTTCGCTGCTACATCTGTGAGCCGCGTGTTGGACTATCAATTGCAAATCCAGCGCCGCAAAACCGGCACGACATTCAACTCGGGTGACCCGCTCACAGAACTGCCCAAGTCAGATGTAATTCAACTCGAATTAGCTGACGGCAGCAAAATCTCAATGCGTCCGAGCGGAACGGAACCCAAGATTAAGTTTTATATCTCGGTTTGCACTCCAACAGAAAAAGGCAATTCAGATGCGGCTTACGCCCAAAGCATTGCCCGGATCGGCCTGTTCCGCAAAGCAGTGAATGATTACGTTGCTTCGATCCAATAAGGATAAAATTCATGTCGATCGAAGCACTTATTCAAGACTCACTCAAACCGAGAGTTCGAGACCTCCAAGGGCAATCCGCTCTTGTCACTGGAGCTTCATCCGGAATCGGACTGGCTACGGCTGTTCGGCTGGCACAGTTGGGATGCAACCTACATCTTGTGGCGCGCCGCGAAGAGCGTCTCAAGCAGATCAAAGATGAGTTATCAGGACTGAATCCAAACATCTCTATCAAATATTACGCCCTTGACCTGACCCACAAAGACGCTCTCACTCACCTCGAGAGCAACGGGGCAACAAACGTCGACATACTCATCAACAATGCCGGTCTTGCGAAAGGATTGTCGACGATTTCAAACTCACTGAACTCCGACTGGTCGCAGATGATCGACACGAACATCACCTCGGCATTTGAAGTGACCCGGCACGCCGTGCGACATATGATTCAGAAGAAAAGTGGTGACGTTGTTGTTCTGTCGAGTGTTGCAGCCCACAGTGCGTATGAAAATGGAGCTGTTTATTGCGCTACCAAACATGCCGTCAAAGCGTTTCATGAAGCCCTGAGGCTCGAAACATTAGAACACAATATTCGAGTCATCATGATTTCTCCGGGAATGGTCGACACAGAATTTAGTGTAGTGAGGTTCTCTGGCGATCACGCGCGAGCACAATCGGTCTATCAGGGCGTGCAAGCCCTCAATGCTGGAGACGTTGCTGAAAGCATTCTCTTTGCGCTCAGACAACCACGTCATATCAATCTCGATGACATCATTATTAAACCACAGCAACAAGGGAATCCTTGGAAAGTTCACCGTCGCGGATAATTTTGATTTTCTTGCCAGCTCTGCAGATGACACTCAATCTCTTTTGATGACCAAACCTGAGTCTGTCTTTATCGACGAACCGGTTCCCTAAAAAAGTACACAAGAGTGCGCGCAGATAATTGATGACTTTGGATTTGTGAATTCAAATTCAACACGCGTGCCAACGTCTCCCGATCAGCATTTAAACTTTTATTGACATCAAACAACTTGTGCACCTCATCAGGTTGGAACTTCTGAAGGCGCAGTGGCAAAGAATCCAAAGCCAATGCTTGAGGTCCCACCAAGAAAAGCGGTGAGTCACGGCTGTCTTGCTGATTCTGTGGAAGATGAATCTTAAAGGTTCCACCCAACCACTGCCCAATTTGTCCAGCAGTCAACGAACCGTTTGAACCACCGGCATGTGTTTGAAACCAACTCAGTTCAATTACATGGTCACGCAAACCACACGGGAAGACCCGAATGACCCGCCCACGTGGCGAGGGTTCCTCAATAATTGGCTGACTCGATCTCAAACCGAAATAAGGTGACGAAGCAATCCACTCGAAGGGTTGGCAGCCCGCAGCGCGAGGCAACACAATCATTCTGAAACGACTCACCTGTTGAGCGAGTCCTGCGGATGGCACACTCACTAGAGCAGAAGGTGCCGTTTGTGATACCGGACTGGTCTGAGCAGGTTTGTCTTTCTCGGCGACGTTTGATTCTTCCGTCTCATCGGATTGCTCAGATGTAGATGCTGAGTCAGATGGCTCAATGTTGACCTGCTGCGCACGCACCGGCTGTGTTTGAGCTGAATCAACCTCAAGTCCAACACCAGAAAAAATCTTTCGGCCTGAATTATCGATAGAATTCAACTGAACTCCGACAACTTGAGCAAGACTTGCGGCAACATCATCAAACCTCAATTGAGGTTCAGGTGTAGTCTGTCGAGCAACCAAACCAGGAACGCGCAACATAAAGCGGCCAACGGATTTCTTTGCCTCACCCTCAGTTGGAGGAGGAAGAAGAACAGCTATCGCCGTGCGGTGATAAATTCGTCTTGCAATAAGAGCGTCGATCATCTGTCCAAAAACTCTATCAACCATCACAAGACGCGAGAGTCTTTCTGTGCGTGATGGCAAAGCCAAGGCCTTCACTTTCGAAACCTTGAGAACCTTAAGAAAGTCTTTGAAGGTTGGACGCAAAGAATGGTCATCGTTGTGAAGGTAAACGTGAGCCAAGAATCGTGACTGGCTGTTGTCCTTAATCCAACGCTGATAACTGTCTACCAAACGCGGCAAGTACTGACTGCGGTTGTTAATGATAGCGATTTCATTTGCCCGCCAATCGGGTATGGCATCACTTTCCCTCTCCAATCCCTCCAACATTTCCGACATCTTTGAAAAATCGTTCTCTGACATCGATTGAACCGACGAGGACTGCTCGTTGCGGAAGATCGCCTCAAGACCGCTCAGCTGTTCGTTTTGCTGATCCAATTCTTTTCTTCGAGCAACAAATCTCCAGTCATTGTTATCTAACCATCGACCTTCGATCTTCGGAATTTCATTTCCCTGCGAGAGGGCATTGGGCAGTGATAAAGCCTTTGGAGGAGCAAAACTAACGACCCGATAGCCAAAATTTCTGAACTCTTGATAGAGATTAAAGACTCCGCTTCCAGAAATCAGATCCTTGGTCAAAATGGGCAAATCCATGGGTATGAATTCACCATTTTGTCTTACAATCGTGTGTTGAAAGACCTCATGGCTTCGCGCTCCAGCGGGAAGTTCAACTTTTAATTTGTGAGAATCCTCAAGAAACTCGTGCAGTCGTGGGGCGAGTGATTCAAACAATTGTTTATCTGCAAAAACGTCGTTTAGGATGGGATCCAATTGCACAAGCATGGCGTTGTATCCCAACGCAACCGATTTACGCCCATCAACAGTCAAGACAGGATTGTATTTTACAGAGACCGGATCCAGAAGCTCATCCATGGGATTGGGTCCACGACCCTTGCCTTTTTTGATCTCTTCAGGCTTGCCAGCAGAAGATGCGGTCGCTGGTTCGGCCGCTGAGCTTTGCGCATTTGCTGGATTTAGACTGTTTGTAGTGGTCGCTGAACCAGCCTGACTTGCTGCACCCGTGCTATTATCGAGCGCTTTACCGGTTTGAGTTGTCGCCGAAGAATTTCCCCCTTGAGCTGCCCCTCCAGCGGCCCCAGCCTGCGCAGCTTGAGTTCCGGTTGCTTCTTCACTTCCATCCTCAGCCACATTGTCCTGCGGCAGGTCGGACTCAACAGCGACATTCTCGTTGGCAGTTCTCCAAACATCACTCTGACTTCCGACCTGAACGGGCAAACGACCTGAACGATCCCACTGAGCGATGGCAGCCGATGTTAAAAGCATATTCCCACTGCCGATACTCAAACGCAGAGAGCTTGCAACTGGGTCACTCACTGGAATTGTGACCGACTGAATCCGATTGACCTCGGAATCATTAAATTGTCGTGCCCAACTATACTGACCAATCCACGCGCGCACGTTCGATGGAGCAAGCGGAAGTACACTAAATACTATGTTTCTTCTATTTCGTGCGGGAGGAATGGTCACTCGAATTTCGTCGCCTGCGACCATATGGACACCCTCGACACATTGCGCACCAAAGGTCGTCGGCAAAACAACGTATCGAACATCGCGAAGTGCTGTATCATCTGACCCAATTTTTCGTCTTGACGGTAACGACGGCCAGATGAGTGGCACCGAAGCCGCAGCACCGACTTGAGTCTCGGGCGTTATGTATTGAACGCCTTGATCAAGAAAAAAATCAAAAATTGGAACATTCAAGAATTCCATTCTGCGCATGATAATTCCCAGTCTTCGCTGCTGCTCTGATCTGGGAAAGCGCCTCAATTTCTTTCGCTCCTGCTTGTCGTCATCGAGTGCGGGCAACGGCCAATGGCCCACGAAAGTCGATTCCCTTGCCACCGACAGGTCTGCGTGAAGAAGAGGCCATGGATATTTATTTACGAGCCAGGCCGCCGCTAAAAGAATCGCGACAACAAAGACTGCAACAGTAATAAAAAGATTCGGTCGAAAAAATGATCGTCTCGACATCAACGAATCCTCGCACGTGCAAAATATTCTATTGCCTGCAAGGTTTCAGGCTCAAATTTTGAAAAGAACAATTTCGACTCTCTCTGATCAAACTCGCGCCAAACAGTTGGGGCCGAGGGAGCATCAATAGAAGCTGGAACCAATTGAAAAATTCTAAACTCTCTCAGAACATCAGCTTTGAGTGCAAAAGCATCGCTGAGTTCAGGTCCGCGCACCTTGAGAGCAGACGATACCCCTTTGGACTGAGAAGAACGCCCCAAAGATTCTCCGTCAGCACCCGCACGCCAAACTAAAATCGACGAATTCGCAAAATCGCTTTTCTCATAGTTCGATACATCATTGCGGTGTATCGGCTTAACCAAGTAGGTTTCATCGATCGTTTGATTTTCAGTTTTGCAAATAAAACCAACGCCTGGGTCTCGAGCAATGAGAGGCAATGCCCCACGACTCAAAAAAGACAGGTCGGACTCAGGAAGTTGAGTGAGGGAATTCAGAAGTTCACCCAAGCTCCGTTCGCGGAACTCTGGCTGCTGAAAGCGTAAATCCTTGGAGTCTATGTCTGTCTCGGTTTCGAAACAGCGTATCTTTGAGTTGTGCTTCACTGCAGTCAGCGCAGGATTCTGCTTCGCCAAAGGAAGAGTCGCCGCCTCACTGGATGCCATCTGAACAGAAAGATCTAATTCCCCCAGAAACTCTGAAATGAACCGTCCCATTTCGATATTCAAAATACCCAGACTGTGCGCCGCCCCCTCCTTGAAGCGTGAGTGCATCTGAACACCGGATTTTACGAGAGCATAACTTTGCGGACTGACTCTTTTATCGTCAGCATAAGGCAAGATAACCCAGAGATCATTTTCCGAGCCCGCGACATCATTTATGTATTGAACCAATTCTCTCACCAGATTTTTTACGATGAGTCTCTTTTCATGAACCGAAATTTTTTCGGGCCAGCTGACTGGACGAAATGGAACATGAATATTCACAAACCGTTGTTCCAAGCCAGATAACTGCATGACAGTGACGGCCCGCTTCAGTTTTTTGAGCGACCCCAAGCTTGCAGCACTCGCACGAACTCTCGCCACATCGTCGGACACTAAGTCCAGCCAATCAATTTTCTTGCCGAGAAACGGTAGTCCGTCCATGAATCTAAAGACACCGAACAATTGCACCTGGGAAGAGACCAAGCGTCTGCGCGATTCATTTACAAAAATGCTATCTTTGAGATGTGCAAGTGAATCTGTTGCCAAGCCCAGCGGATGCCGACCAAATCGCAATTGAGGTGTTATTGAAATTAAAACACCCGCACCATCCTGCTTATGAAGCCGACCATAATGTTGAGGTGCGCTGAGGGTCTTCCGGACAAGGTTCGATGCCGGGCCGGAACCATCGGTAAACAATTCATCTAATTGTTCCGTGATTGTGGATTTCGAGATCACAAAAGGAATTTTGTAGGCATCCTTAAGCTTAGACTGTTCAGATTTAAACTCCTCACTTTCAAGAACATCAGCGGGTACAAAGATAATCTGAACGTTTTTTTGACTCGCATCTTTGGCTGAATTGTTTTGAGAATCAGGCTGTCCGATCGCTGGTTTTTCAGCACCAACTTCAAACGATTTGCGTGTCAGTGATGACAAAACAAAATGAGTACCCGCAAGGACTGATGCGACTTGACTGTCCTCCTTGAACCAAGTGCGTGTCATTTGAGGAGCAGACACAAGATTCAAAAATAAGACCGTAAAGTGACTCAACAACAAGACTGCAACGGGCAAACTCTTCACAATTTTAATTCGAATAATACCGGCTCGTCTTGCGCGTCCTGAATAAAAATCCAAATACTGCCGGGTCATAAACAAAACAAAGGCAGATGGAAGAGACAGCAAGCCTCCAATCAACCCATTCATGGCAATCAAACCGACAGCTGTCCATTCAAGTTGGGGGTGAGTAAACCCCCCTTTCACGAGCCTTAAATCAAACGAATCGGTGATCTTCCCATCCGCTACAAATAGGATAAGAAAGACAGATAAAGCGACCCATGCAAGAACAGAAAGAGACACAAAACGTGAGACTTGCTCAAAAAAAGCCAGCACACCGCCGCCGGGCGTATATTTTGAGCGAGACCTGTAGGCCATGTTATGTCCCCTGAATGACTTATCAGATGAGTTTATCCATGACCCGACGAAACTTCAAAGAGGCTATCATGTCACAGAACTCGACCATGAATCCAAGCAAAATCACCGAGACAATCGAGCTCGATGGCCAGACCCTGACCCTCAACAAACTTGTTGCCATTAGCCGTTATCACGCGCGCGTGTCTCTTTCCGAGAAGGCTGTTGAATCTGTGCACGGAGCCCGAGAATGCGTCGAAAATCGGCTCAAGAGCGGAGCGACATTCTATGGCATTAATACGGGCTTCGGTGCACTTGCCGAGGTCCGGATTCCAGCCGAGCAACTGAAGCAACTGCAACTCAATCTCATAAGGTCTCACGCTTGTGGCGTTGGACAACCCTTACCGAAAGAAGTTGTGCGTGCAATCATGGTTCTCAGATTGCAGACCATGCTGCGGGGCAACTCGGGAGTTCGCGAAGCGACCCTGAGACAAATGGAGTTCTTTCTTAACAACGACCTTCACCCCGTTGTCCCAAGTCAGGGTTCCGTTGGCGCATGCGGCGATTTAGCGCCGTTAGCTCATCTCGCCTTGTCGCTGATCGGCGAAGGAACAGTCGAATGGAACGGACACATTTTGCCAACTCATCAGGCACTCGAAAAACTCGGCCGCCAGCCCCTGTCTCCAGAACCAAAAGAAGGTCTATCGCTCATCAATGGCACGCAGGTCATGACCGCCATTGGCTTGCTCGCCTGCGAGACGACCGCACATCTGCTCTGTACGGCAGACATCACCCTTTGCATGTCGCTTGATGCAACTCTCGGAACGGCAACTGCATTCCGCGACGAAATTCAACGCGTGAGACCTCACAAAGGTCAGACTGTGGCAGCTGCAAATATGAGAAAAGTCCTCGCCGACGATGGAATTCGCCTGAGTCATGCTGGGTGCTCTAAGGTTCAAGATCCCTACTCTTTCCGCTGCGCACCTCAAGTCCATGGTGCCGCCCGCAACAGCTACGGACATGTCCTCGAGACCCTCCTTGTTGAAGCAAATTCAAGCACTGACAATCCGCTTGTGTTTCAGGAGTCTGACGAAATTCTCAGTGGCGGAAATTTCCATGGCGAACCCGTAGCCATGGTCCTCGATTATCTTGCAATTGCTGTCGCAGAAATTGCGAGCATTTCAGAGCGACGCATCGATAAACTCGTGAATCCACACATGAGTGGCTTGCCTGCATTTCTCATGAAAGATTCGGGCGTCAATTCTGGATTTATGATTCCTCATGTTGTGGCGGCTTCACTTGTCAGTGAAAACAAAGTTCATTGTCACCCTGCATCCGTCGACAGTATTCCGACGTCGGCTGAGCAAGAAGACCACGTCAGTATGGGAATGACGTCAGCACTCAAACTCCTCAGAGTTCTTGAAAACACATCTCGCGTGTTGGCAATCGAATCTCTTGCGGCTGCTCAGGGACTTGATTTTCACTCACCTCTTCAGGGTGGAGAAGGCGTGCGGGCTGCCTACGACTACGTCAGGAAAGTCTCTGAACCAATGCATACCGACAGGTCTCTTGCACAGGATATCGAGATGCTGTCTGAAGCCATTCGGTCGGGCGATTTTCGACGGAAGGTTGAAAAAGTCTGCGGCGAACTTTCTGTTTGAGAGCGAACGGGGAACATTTCATGGCGAACGAACGCCCACCAATACGCGCACTCCTCGACGCACTGAACCCAAGCGAGGACGCCTTTCACTCAAAATGGATCATTCAAATCAGCTCGGAAATGTTCACCGTTTGGCAGAAACATTTTTTGCCAAAAATTGACCCCTCAAACGCTGCAAAGATTCGAAAGTTAAGTTCAGATTTCGCTGTTCTAGAACTGAATCAGCCCACCAGTGCGCGTCAGCTTTTCTCTACGGTCTTTCCCCGATGGGCGAGCCCGCTCGCGCACCAATGGCCTGTCGATCCAAACAGTAAGGGATTTGTTGAAAAAGCGACGCAAGGTCTCATGAAAAAATTCGGTCACGACTGGAGGTCCCTCGAGCTTTTTTCCACGTCTCCGAAACTGAAGACAAGAGTCACGGGTTTAAGAGGGCGTATGATGCAGTTGAAGGCAGAGCTTTCGACTCCATCGGACACTACCTCAGAATCTCTGGGCAGCACTTTGTCGGTAGTCATCGATGACAAAGGACTCTTTGCAGGACTCAGTTCGTCCCGGCTTCATTTGGGAACTTGCCTCGTTGGCGGCTTAGGCTTTTTGTCCAGCAAAACCGGCACCGACACAACCTCGAGCCCCAGCAGAGCTGGAGGTAAAATTGATGAGGTGCTTCAACTTCTGCAGGAGCTCAACGTCGATCACCACGTCATTCCAAAGTGGCTCGAACTTGGCGCAGCACCCGGAGGAATGACACAAAGATTGATCGACTGGGGAGCGAATGTCACCGCAGTTGATTTGGCAGAGATCAAAAAAGACATCACCAATCACGCCCGAGTCAACCATCTCAAAATAAATGCACAGGACGTCCCCACAGCAGAAAGCTTCGACGCGCTGCTCTCTGACATGAATGGTCCATTCATCAACTCAGCAAAAATAGTCGCAAGGTTGGGGTCTACAATGAAGACGGGGAGGCTCATCGTTTACGTGCTCAAATTAAACAATTCACCCAATCCGCTGGAAGCGATTGATCAGGTCAAAAGCATTTTTTTATCACACGGAATAGAAGTCATTCAGATCCGACATTTGTTTCACAACAGACAGGAAGTCACTCTCATTTGTCAAAAGACTTAGAATCCAGAGGCATGTCCTAAAGACTGAGAAGCGAAGGCGTCTGCTTAAATTTGGGCACGAAATTTAAAAGTGAATATGTAAAATAAAAAAAACCAACCCCAAAG
>CAYWSV010000047.1:0-20343 GCA_964460155.1 uncultured Oligoflexia bacterium
CACCCGCGGCATCTCAGACAAGTATAAGCGCGCCATGTCATGAACCTGAATTGCAATCTGCGCGAGTTGTTCTTCCGTTGGATCAATATTCACCGTTGCATCAGAGATAAAGATGCTCTTATCTCGCCAGACCAACATGTAAACACCTGAAAGAACCTTGTCAGGTTGAGTACCAATGACCTGCAAAGCAGGACGAATGGCATCTGGATAGTTGTGATGGACACCCGACAAATAAGCTTCGGCATCACCGCGTTCAACCATCATGGCTGCATAGAATTGGTTTTCCTGCATGAGCTCCTGAGCAGACATGCGGGTAACGCCTTTGCGCGAGCGTTTCTCGAGAAGTACTTGCGCATAGTCACTTGTCTTTGGTGAAATGGTTGGGTCAATGATTGCAACATCGGCCAATCCATCGAGCTTCTGCTCACGAATAATTCCGCGAATTCGATCGCTATTTCCAAGTAGAATAGGGTCACAAATCCCCTCTTCAACCAACTGTTCGGCAGCTCTCAACACAGGCAAGCTTGCGCCTTCAGGCAACACAACCCGCGTGCGAGTTCCGCGTGCACGATTGTGTTCAATCACCATGCGTTTGATCTTGCGTGTCACCGATGCAGCAACACCCAATCGTCCTTCGAGATGATCTTTATAATCATCAAGGTCTATCGATTTGCGCGCAATGCCGCCATCAATTGCAGCTTTAGCCACCGCAGGAGCAACCCATGTTAACAAACGGGGATCGAATGGTTTGGGAATCAAATAATCTCTACCAAATGTATAATCATGACGCGCGTACGATCGGCTCACACTTTCGGGCACATCTTCTTTGGCCAATTTTGCAAGCGCATAGACGGCAGCCATCTTCATGTCTTCGGTAATCTGACGCGCCTGAACATCTAATGCGCCACGGAAAATATAAGGATACCCAAGAACGTTATTCACCTGATTCGGATAGTCCGAACGACCTGTGGCAATAATTGCGTCATCACGCACAGCCAGAATTTCTTCAGGTCGAATTTCGGGATCTGGATTCGCCATGGCAAAAATGATCGGCTCTTTGGCCATGCTTCGAACCATGTCTTGGTTCACAGCACCTGCCACTGAACAACCGCAGAATACATCGGCACCATCGAGACACTCGGCGAGTGACCGCTTATTCGTATCGTTCGCAAAACGCTCTTTATATTTGTTCATACCGTCGGTACGGCCGCGATAGACCACACCCTTGCTGTCGCACATGAACAAGTTTTCACGGCGAACACCCAAATTCAAATACATCTGTGCGCATGCAATAGCTGCAGCACCCGCACCGTTCACGACAACCTTAATGTCCTGAATTTTCTTTCCGGTAATCTCGAGCGCATTCAACAATGCAGCTCCGCTGACGATTGCCGTTCCATGTTGGTCATCGTGAAAAACGGGAATGTTGAGCAACTCACGCAGACGCTCTTCAATTTCAAAACACTCGGGAGCTTTGATGTCTTCCAAATTGATGCCGCCAAATGTTGGTTCGAGCATCTTGCAGGCAGAAATAACATCTTCAACAGCAGGCGCATTCAGTTCAATGTCAAAGCAATCAATGTCTGCAAATTTCTTAAAAAGAACTGCTTTGCCTTCCATGACAGGCTTTGCTGCCAACGGACCAATATTACCCAATCCCAACACAGCTGTTCCGTTAGAGACAACAGCAACCAAATTGCCACGTGCAGTGTATTCAAAAACGTTATCGGGATTCTTTGCTATCTCCTTGCAGGGTTCAGCAACCCCAGGCGAATAAGCAAGGGTAATGTCCTGCTGAGTTTTACATTCCTTTGTCACCGCAATTTCAATTTTGCCCTTACGGCCTTTACGGTGATATTCCAAAGCTGCGTCGCGGATACCCATGGTGACTCCTTGATGTTTTCAACGAAAACAGGCCCGAATCTATCTGTCTATCGTGGGGAAGACAATGGCAGGAGGCCTCAGTGCTGACCCAAGGGTTGACTCCAAGGTCAAAGATTTGTCCGTGCAACTCATTTCCTAGCGCCTGCCCAAAGGAGCCTCTAGGCTGAAAATACTGCCTAAGGAGTGCGCACGCCATGGAGCAAACACGAAACAAGGGCCGCTGGTTTAAACTTGCCGAAGCTGCACAGGCTTTGGGAGTTTCAGAAATCACTGTTCGCCGTAAGGCTAAGTCTGGGCAACTCAAGGCCATCATGCGCAACGGCAGATACATGGTTTTCCTCGAGGAAAGCGAGGAACTTGGGATGTTTACCGCCTCTCTTGATGCACTCGTGACCCCTCAAGGGACGTTGAATACCTTACCAATGTTAGGTTCCAAGGGTGCAGCAGCACTAAAAAAGGAAGGCACTCCTGCACAACCCTCGGGCGTTCAGGATGAACTTATTCAATCACTCAAGCGAACGATTGAGGATCAACAGACACTGATTTCGTCACTCGAGGCATCGATATCTCGCCTGAGCCAAAAGCTGGCCGACGGACGATATTCCAATAAATGACCTGATAAACGAGAAAAACCGCTAAAAGAACTGCCTGAAAGTACAACGCCATCATCGTGATCGGAATATATTGTGCATTTAGGCCGAATATCTGGGGCGCATCCCGCCACATCCACAAAATCCCCAAAGAGACAAAAACAAGCGGATGGCAAATAAACAGCACGGCATGCAGCCACTGTTCACGAGCATCACAAAGTCGGGCATGAACCCATTCATCTTTGGTCACAAAAAAACACGAAAAAAGTGCAGTTCCGACAAAGACAATAAACGAGCGCTGATCGAGATGAGCAAAAGCAGCTACACACGTCGGCACGAGAACCGAGAACGTGTCGAGTGGATGCCCAAGACATTCCCACCGCGGAAGACCACGACGGTGGTGAAATACAAATTCATCAAATGCTAAAGCAGCGGCTTGAACCAGCACGGGCAAAGCCGCCAGTGCAAGAATCCAATCCGAACTCAGCATGACGTCTTCTCCGTCACCTCAAGAATGTTTCCAGCTATGGTCAATCCGGGACCGAATGCCAAACTTAGAATCTTTGTTCCCTCGGGATAGGTCTCTGAATCACTCAAAACTTCATTCCAAATATGCGGCAGAGTCGCAGAAGACATATTTCCAAAGCGCTTGAGAACATTCCGACTCGCAGCAATTTTATCATCTGAAACTTCTAGCAATTGCTGCAGATGGTCGATTATTTTTGGACCGCCCGGATGAATCGCATACACCAATCCCGGCAGAAGAGTTTGCGGTGTTTCACCGGCGGCGATCATCAATCTGTCAATAAAATCACGAACAGATCCCGAAATCAGAGCTGGCACATCTCGCGACAAAGTCATGGCCATTCCCCACGGTAGAGGCAACCAAGTCATCGCCTCTGCCGAATTGGGAATTTGCTCTTCGTTCATCGAAAGAATCTTTAACGATCGCTGGTTGCTTGGCGCACTCTGCTGAACCCGATACCGAACAAAACCATCGGCAAATAAACTCTGAACAACAAGCTGCTCAGGCGAATGTGAGAGGGGATTGAAATGGAGAGTACAGAGCTCCGTGTGAACCACGTCAACAGATGGCTCACTGAACGAATTCAGCTCCTGTGTCTGTTGCAGAACAAGTGCAGAGGCAAGACGAGTTGAGGGCAGGGCTGCATAACATCCCATGTGATAGGCATGAACAACGCGAGTCAACGCGGCTGCGCCCCGCTCAGCAACCAACCGCTGCAAAGGACTGGGGCTCAAATAACCGGTGCAGGTCACATGAATTAAATCGCGTGAAAATTGGTAATCATCCGCATAAAGCTGATTACACTTGTCTCGGACAAGCGAATCAAAACATCGTTGTCTGGCCTCCATAGAATCACCAGATGGATGCTCCGACAAGTTGAAAATTTTCATTTTCTCCCAGTCGGTATGACAAAAATCTTCGAGCTCATGTCCACGGAAAGCAATTTTCTCGGATGAACATCCAAAACGTCCAATCAGCTTTTCAAACATCTCGACAGACATACCTGAGCGTCCGCTCGGATTCTCCGCAGATTTTTCTGCATAAGCGTGAGCTTGAGCAAGCCAATGCAGAGCATCCTTCTGCGTCTTCTCGAATCTGGGCCGCACAACTCTAAAGTTGCTTATGTAAGTTGGAGTTCGCATGACCCATTTCTCCACATGAGAGAGCTCTATTTACCGACTCAAGAACTCTAACATGCGTTGAGCAACGACGTCAGGAGGCAAATCCGCCAAACAACTGTGATGTCCAAGTGGACAAGTCTTTTGTCCATGCTTGGAACATGGCTGACAGGCGAGCGGTCGACCTAACATTGATTCATAACTCAAAATTTCAGACTGATTTCCGAGCGGACCAAAGCCAGTGTTGAATGGCGTCGGACCAAAAAAAGCGAAGGCACGTGTGCCTGTCGCACTTGCAATATGTAGGGGTGCCGAATCAGGAGTTAGCACAAATTCGGCACGACGAATAAGTTCGATTAATTCAGGGAGCGGTAAACAGTCACGCGCATCAATCACTCGTTCAAGAATCTCGGCGGAATTTTCGACTTGAGAAATCTCGTCTAAAACTTCAGTCATCGTTTGATGATCCGTAGGCCCCCCAGACAAGACGCATCTCGACGTCGGACGTGCTTTTAGAAGACGAATAAGTAGACGCCCAAGAAGCCGAGGAGGATACCTTTTTGTCCGCCAAACGCTTCCCGGTGCACAAACAAAAAAAGACTGCTCTGGCGTTTTGAAAAATTCCGGAAAGGCGGCCGAAAAATGAGACAAATTTGCATCACCAAATAAAGACATCTTTGAATCAGCGATACTCTTGGTATCCGCAATTTCCTCGGCAAGTGCCAAATACCGCTCGGACTCGTGAGACGTTCGTACCGTTGTTCGCTTTTCGGCAAACAAACCCGCAAGCGTAGAATCACTAAAGACAACCACCCTCATCGAGCGGCATGCAAGCCCAATAAGTCCGCTTGTCAGTGAGCGATGAGCAAGGATCAACACATCGACTTGTTCGTCTTTAATCTGCTCCGCTATTTTGAAAATGGAGGCAACTTTCTTTGCACCACGTTCTTTTTTTATTTGAACCGTCTTTTTAATCCGCCGGTCATATTGATAGAGCTTGCAACCAGCGCCATTTGAAAACAGCGTCAATTCACACCCTGCCAAAGCGAGTGCATCAACAAGTCTGCTCATTAAAGCAAGATCACCTACAAAGGCCGTATTGAATAATCCCACTCTCAAAGCAACTTCTCCATGACGAGGGCGTCCTCACCCGACTTATAGTAGGCTTTTCGCAGACCAATTTTTCGAAAACCGATTTTTTTGTAAAGACTTGCTGCTGGATGATTGTTCGCCCCGACTTCAAGCAGCATCCTCTCAACCGAATGGGCTTTTAAGTCATCAAAAACTACACCCAATAATGCGTTCGCAAAACCGCGCCCTCGAACACCTAAATTGAGAACAATAAAATCAAGATCAGCTGTCTCTAAAAAGTGTCGAACCTGAATAAAGCCCTGAAGCTGACCAAAAGAATCAACCAACACACCAAGCAGACTCCGCTCACTCCTGCTCTCCGATGGGGCAAACATCTCGACAATAAAATGTTCAAGAACATTCAATGGTGGCGCGTATTCCGAGGTCTCAGCAAGAGATGAAAGTTGAGTGACGAGGTGCTGCTGAGAATAATCCCCAGCCAACTGATCTCCGTTTTGATAAAGAACAATTTGCCAACCATCTTCAAGTTCAATGAACTTCATTTTTATTTGGCCAGACGCTTAACTGGTGAATGATGCCAATACCAACCCACGCTGAAGAGATTCTTATTCCTCTCTATGGAGCCTCTGACACGAACAAATGCCCTGACTCTTAAAACACTATCAATCCACTTCAAACGTGAGCTTTCACTCGCATTAAAAACCTCATCAACCAAGACATCAGGGACTCCTTTTGAGAGCTCAGCCCGTTGGCTTGTAAATTTTTTCATGACCTGTGCAATGTCCTGTTCGCGTTGGACAAACAGATTTAACTTCTGAACATCAACCCAAATGAGTGCAATTTGAAAAAATTGCCGAACATCCTCGGGCCAGTTTTTCAACATCGCAAGGGGTTCACCAACGGCACCAAAACCCAAAGATGTGGGCTTCAGCCAGTCGGTTTCAATCGGAATGAGCTTTTCATTCTGCGTACGTGTCAGGTTCCACACCATGAGCATGGCCATAGCATCAACGGACGTATACACCTCACGCCCCACGGTCAGCACCGCTCGATTAATCACAACAGGTTGTGTACTCGTCCGAGATTGCTCGGGCTCTGCATTTGCCTGAGCAGCTGAAAAAATAACAAACGCAACTGCCACACGCATGATGACAACATAAGCCTTCATGAAGATTTTCCACATCCATCTTTTTGGATCGTTCTTCACTTTCTCTCCCATCGTCCCCAATGCACAGACACTCCCGCAGCTCCACCGCGTGTGCGAGATTCCTTCATGCTCTGTAAAAAGCGGTATTCAGCCCCAAACATGTACTCATCAGCGAATGGAATTAGAATCTGCGCTCCCGCATAAAATGCCGATTCCGACGTGTGATAGCGCAATGTGGGAATGAGATTAATCCCCGACTTCACATTCTCCCAACGTGAAACAGCACCCAATCCGAAAAAAACATAGGGTCTGACGTATTTAAACAATGATACGTTGAAAAGTGATTCCGGAATCATGGGTCTCTGTAGGTCGCTGCCTACATAGGTCCATACGAATTGCCCTTGTTCTGCGCCCGTGCGGCCAAAATGCAAGCCCAATCGTCCGGTCCAATGATCGCGAAGATGATTGGCAAGATTCAATCCAAATGCGGAATTAAGAGTCTGGTCATTCATCGAAACAAGTTGCGCGCCTTTTCCAAGGCGCAAAGCGCCAACAGAAAGCGCATGAGTTTGAACAAAATCTTTTTCCCATTCCATAGGCGCAAGAGACTGTCTATCAGTGAGATCCGCGAAAATACGGGCAGGAAACCCTGCGCAACAAAACAACACGAGCAAACGAATGAAGAGAAAATTGATTTTCATCCTCGGTTCGCTTTGCATTCAGAGCTCCCACAGTATAGCGTTCCAGACACAGACGAGGTTACGTCATGGCTGAAGTGCATCTTTACACAGATGGTGCCTGTTCCGGAAATCCCGGCCCGGGTGGCTGGGGATGCGTCCTCGTTGCGGGGACACAGGCCCGTTTAATGTCTGGTTTTGAACCAGCCACAACCAACAACCGAATGGAACTGATGGGCGTCATCAGCGGACTTGAGGCACTCAAGCGTCCGACAAACGTTCATATTGTAACCGACAGTACGTATGTCAAAAACGCCTTTACCGAAGGATGGCTCGAAGGCTGGCAGCGTAATGGCTGGCGCACAAGCTCAAAGGAGCCCGTGAAGAATCAAGACCTCTGGCTGCGCTTGTGTCACCTCCAACGCATGCACGTGCTTTCTTGGGAATGGGTCCGCGGCCACACTGGGCATCCGATGAATGAGCTGTGTGACAAACTTGCACGCGAGGCTATTCAAACGAAATCAGGGGTCGATGAACGCAAACCCGCTGATAAACTTTCAGAGTAGCAAACCCAAGTTAATCTGTACCCGAACATCAGACGTGTCACCCTCCTGAATCCAACGGCGACTCAACCTGTCGTTATTGGTCCACAAGACCTGGGGCAATGTTGTCCGAAGCCCATAAGCTGCACTTCCGGTCAGTTTATCGCTGAGTCTCACACGCCATCCAAGGTCACCTGCGACCTGCATCGAGGCTAAATGGGATTTAGAGCTCACACCCTCGCTCACACCCAACAGTGCAAGGTTCGTCTCTGCACGAATAAATGCACCCTGCAGAGTCACAGATTGCGGATAATATTGAAGACTGAATCCGGTGCCGAGGCTCTGCTCCAGAAATTTTCCTTTTTGCCTGCTCTCCTGAACTTCTGCGTTCCACGCAAAAGACAAACTTTCAAAAAGCAGATTTTCATGAGCCAACCTGTAGCGACCCCAAAGAAGATCAGCGGGATTGATTTCAACAAGGGAATAAATCCCATCACGCGCAGCCTGTTTTTCCATCAGGCGCTGCGCAAAGGCATCCTGAGACTCACAAAACGCCATCGCAGCAATGAAAACCAACACTGGGCAAGCACAATTCCGAAACGCCATGAGGTTCTCCTCACTGCACTCTCACTGTTTGAATATTAAATGGAGAATCAGAATTTTGGATCAAGAACTGTCAGTGTTTGCACATCACCCGCGCGAACTCGAGCGATGTCTGACCACAAAAGAGCGCCCTCGCGACTTTCAACAATCAGGGCATATTGACCAGGTGCGGCTGCACAGACGGCTCTCAGATAGCGGCTTGTTTTAAAGTCTTTTGCATTCTTGAGAGAAACAATCTTACACACATCTTGTCCAGACCAAGTGTCCCGAACGCTGACAACGAGTTCGTCTTGCGAGTGTCCCAGTGCGAGTGAATCAATCGAAATATAGAGGCCACCAAACTTACGGTCACTGATATCCGACACATCATATTGAGCGACAACGTCACTCCACACTTCGGCATCGACAGCAGGCAAAAGCAATGATTTTGCTCGATCCTGATAAACTCGAAGCTTCTGGTTTTCAATTTGTTTCAGCATTTGGTCTGTCATCAGCTGGTCGCGCGACAACAAGACCCGTGACCATGGTGCACCCGTCATGTCAGGAGCCAAACGAACTTCGACGAGCTCCTGTCCACCCGGAAAATACTGAACATCTTCGAGACTCGGCCGCACCAACGCATAAGCAGGATCGGTCTGCATGATGAAGCGTGTCACGCTGGTCCACACCGGAACATCATTTCCAAAAATCCAGTCTTTAAGGCGCTTGTCGCCAAACTCGGGCTGCACTCCCTGAGCCGACAATTGTAAAATTTGCTGAGTATCCAGAGGCTCGAGCAAAGAAACCTTTCGGTACATCGACTCGGAAACATCAAAAATAAGATCGTGCTCAAACGTCGATGGCTCGACGTGCACTGCAAAGCCACGGCGTGTTCCGTTCACCAGCAGGACCTTCACGTCGACGATACTGTCTTCAATGTTAAAGACACAAAAGCGACCATCTTCAGAGAGTTCGGTGAGTGCCTGATTTGGCAATCCATTTTGCGAGAAGAAATGAGCCTGTAGGTTCGTTCGACCCGCAGTCACAACAACTTGTCCGCCGGCAAGCGCCGCTGGCGTTTCGTGTTCTACACGCGCACAAAACCCTCCTTGATTCATCTGCTGAACCAAAGAAAATGATGTTGCGAGACTGTCCACATCACTGGTCTTCTGAAGTGCCACTTCGATGTTTTTTTCTCGTCCTGAAGCAACAACTGGAACCAATCGGCGTGTCAGGCCTCCCTCAAGATTCCACACGAGAAGCTCAAATCGCGTATTCTGAGCAACATCGCCCAGCTCGAAAAGACCAGCCGCATCGGTCTGAACCTGAAATGCAGTGCCTGCCATTCTGAGAACAGTGCGGTCCTGAGCAAAACCTGCAGGCACAACCACGCGTCCTCTGACCGTCACCCGATTCGAGTCGGCGGGATTTGAATCGAGCGCGGCGACCTTGGCAGGAGGGCTGAGCTTGTTGAGTTCTTGATTGACATGCTCGGACGGCAATTCAAAAGTTTTATTCAAAGCAGATGATTGAGCCAGTGATTCAGGCAAGGCGTCGCGGTTCATCACCTTTGGAGCAGAACCACTCTGGGCCACCACAACCTGTTCAGGGCGCACGTCCACAACTGCAGCGGGCATGCTCTCCGGCTGAGGTGCAGAGGCAGTTGAAGTTAATCCACGCACCGACTGTTTCGGAACAATCGCATGCACACGTCCATTCACCACTGTGTACGTCTTGAAAGGGTCAAGACCACTTGTTTCGATTTCGGTGTCGACGTCTTGTCCAATCGAATAGGTATCGTCCGATTCGGTGACTTCATCAATCAAAGTTGTTTCAAGTTCAGCGAGCTTCTCTCCGGTCACACCCTCTGCCTGCGCCAGACTGCCAACAAATCGCCCCGATAGAATCTCACCAGACTCGCGCAACGTCTCTTGCACCATTCCATGAAACGTACGACTTACACGCAATACTTCGCTGCGTGGCACGTCAGAAGGAAACTGAATCGCGGATAATTGAGAAGCATCTTTGAATGACTTTGGCACTTCAGCAATTGAATTTTTGTCCTTGGCCATCGGCACAGCGACAACCTGCGGAAGAACAGTCGTTTCCTTCGTCTCAAAAGAAACATCTTTGAGGATGCGTACATCTTCATGCACAGCGGGCTTTTCAAGCGGAGTTGAAGAGACCAAAGATTCCGCACTGCCGTCGGCCTTTAACTCGACTTCCGTGAGGCGCCGCGGCATATCGTTCAAAGATTCGCTCGGCAGCTCAATCGTATCGGCAAGATCGACCCAAACGGACTGATCATCTGAAGTGAAATCGGCAGCAGCAAGAAATGAATTCGCCACAGCAGAAACAAGAACACCGCGCCAGAACCAATTGGCTCTGCGCGAACTCCTGTGACTTTCACGATTAGTTTTGACCAACCGTTCGCTGTAACCCACCGATGACTCCTTCGAAAAGCACGTCGCTCGGATGCTGCTCAATTGTCGGTCGCATCTGAAGCGAGATCTACTGCTTTTTTTGCTAACCCCGTCAACAGACCGTCAGCCGCGGGCCTCCTCGACACGCACATCAAGCACGGTCGAAAAGGCCTTTTCAAACGGCTCTTTTTCGCAGTTCAATTCATAAAGCTCAACCCCCTGCCCCTCCTTCTCGCCAAAGACTACGGTCAGGCTCGAACGGCCAGACCGCTCCGGTGAGAGTCGGACAGAGCGGACACGCCTCAAACGACCCCGGTCGAGGCTGACGGCCAGCCTCAAGACAGACGACAATTTGACTATTATTTGCGCATCTAAAGGATCCAAGGAATCAAAAACGTCATCATCTGGCCGCGCGGTCCTCTTCCGATGAAAGCGAACGAGAGCCGCAACAATTTCAAGCTCCTTCTGACTGAATCCCATCAAACTGCTGTTACGGATGAGGTAATGAGCGTGTTTGTGCGAGCCACTGATATTCACAAATTTCCCGCACTCATGAAGGTAGGCCGCGCAACGCAGAAGCTCTCTCCATTGCCTCGGCAAAGGCGGCTTAAATTCAAGCGCATCGAAAAGAGACAAAGTTAAGTCAGTGATATGCTGTGCATGTGCCTCATCCACCTGCAACCGTGTGGCAAAATCACGCACACTTTGCCACCGCACATCGACAGCATCGCCACTCAACCAGGCAAATTCGCGCGACAACGTGTCGACGATCAGACCCTCTCTCAGAGCCGTCCCTGAAACCTTGAAGGCAGATATATTCGCCAAATCGGCGAGCACTTTAAGAACCATTGCACCTGCAACGATAATATCCGCACGCTTGGCATCCATTTTCGGTAACAGACGGCGCTCTTGAACGGAGCGATTCCTGAACAGAACCTGACACACCGATCGAAGATCCTCGGTCGCAAAATCGGTTCCGTGAAAATTCTTCGTTATCTCTGCCCCCCGGCTTGCCAGAGAGAGCATTTGCAAGGCTTTAATTGTGCCCGACGAACCAATGGCCAAATCGAACCCGACTTGATGAATCTCACGACACACGGGTTCAAGGCGACTCACGACGTAGTCTTCCAACTCTCGCAAGTCGGCTTCGGAAAAAGGATCTTGAGACAAGAATTTCTGTGTCAGTCGAACTGCCCCAAGCTTCAACGAGGTCACAAATTTAACCTCACTGCCACGGCACAAGACGATTTCAGTTGAGCCACCGCCAACATCAACAATAAGAGCTCTCGCATCGGAAATCGGCAAACCAAAGCGAACGCCCAGAGCCACAAGCCGCGCTTCTTCAGGGCCGGAAACAACATCAACTTGCACACCCGATTTGCGCGACAATCGGCCCGCAAACTCAATTCCATTACGCGCCTCGCGCAAAGTATGTGTCGCTACACAACGAATCTGAGCGTTGAATTTTTCGGCTGTCTCACGCATTTTCCGCAGGACAACTGACATCTTATTCAATGCATTGGCATCCAACAAAAGTCGGTCGTCTAAATCTGCGGCAAGACGCGTCTGTTCCTTTACCGTCTCGAGGACACGGAACTGCCCGTCGGGTCTCACTTCCGAAATCAACATATGAGTGCTGTTCGAACCAACATCAATCACGGCTAAATTGCGAACCGATGAACGGGTTCGATCGAGTTCGGAAAGCTGACTCATTTCACCTTCCGTAATGTTTCATTTTCAAGAGAATCGATTTTGTGAGCAGCATTTTCAAGAATCCTTAACGCGTCTCTCAATCTTCCCGGCTGCGAATTTTCCAGACGTGCAAAGTCGATGAGTCGCTCCTGCGACCGAAATGGTTTCGAACGACCCGGAGAATTTTGAAGATAACTTCCATCACTCCTCATCACATGCGATTTCAAATTATCTCGCAAACAATGAGATAGAACATCAACAACCTTGACCTTAAGTTGCTCGTCCCTCACGGGCCAAACAACTTCTACACGTCTGTCCATATTTCTTGGCATGAAATCCGCACTACCCAGAAAAATCTTGGGATTGTTGTCATTTCTAAAATAGAACACTCTGGAATGTTCCAGAAACCTGTCGATAACCGAGACAACTCGAATATTGTCCGAGACGCCCCGCACACCTGGTCGCAAAACGCAAACCCCACGAATAATCAAATCAATCAACACACCCGTGCAACTTGCCTCATACAAAGCTTGAATCAAAGCAGGGTCAGTTAGGGAGTTCATCTTCAAAACAATATGCCCATTTCCCTTGAGGCGATGCAGCCTGACCTCTTCTCGAATTAAATCGAAAAAGAAATCCCGCAGACCGAATGGAGCCACTTTAATGATATCGAAATCGGGTCCGCCATGAAGTCTGTAGAGCTTTGATTCCGATGCCAACAAATTAAATCCGGTCAGCAAATTGAAAAGCTTGGCAAGATCATTTGTCAGCGCATCATTCGCAGTTAGCATCCCAAAATCGGTATAAATACGAGAGGACGCACTATTGTAATTACCTGTCGACAAATGCGCATAGCGCTGAAGGTGTTGACCCTCACGGCGAATAATTAGCGCACATTTTGCGTGAGTCTTTAAACCTACAAACCCGAAAACGACGTGTGCACCTGCACGCTCTAAACGTCGAGCCCAAGCAATATTGTTCACTTCATCAAAGCGTGCTTTGAGCTCAACCACAGCCGTCACTTGCTTGCCTTGCTCGGCAGCCTTCACAAGCGCATCAATCAAAGGAGAGTCACCGCCGATGCGATACAAAGTCTGTTTGATGGCAAGCACATTTGGATCTTCTGCAGCCCGACCCAAGAACTCCAACACACTCGAGAAACTTTCATAAGGATGATGAAGCAAGACATCCCGCTCACGAATAACATCGAAGATATCTCTGTCTTCACTGAGTCTGTAGTTGATTTTTGGATTGAACGGAGCATCACGCAACACGGGCTTGAATTCAACCTTTGTGAGCGGAAGAAGATCACGCAAATTTAGGAGACCCGGACACTCGTAAACGTCCCCATGCTCAAGCTCAAGCTGGCTGCGCAATCTCGATCTGAGACTTTCGGGCATGCTCTGTTCAACTTCCATGCGCACAACAAATCTCTGTGCACGATCTTTGAGTTCGAGCTCAATGGACTTCATGAGGTCTTTTACTTCTCCCTCAAGAAGCTCATAATCTAGATTTCGTGTCACACGAAAAACATAGGCATCCTCAACCTCACTCCATGGAAACAGCTTCGACAAATGTCGACGTATGACGTCCTCAATCGCCACAAATCTATGCTCACGCGCTCGTGCAGGAATTGTCATAAAGCGCGAGAGTTTGGGCGGCACTTCAACAAATGCCAGAAGCGGCTCACCATTGTCGCCCAAGTCCTTAAAGGTAACCGCAATATAGAGTGACAAATTCGACAGGAAAGGAAACGGATGTGCTTGGTCGACAGCAAGTGGGGTCAAAATTGGAAAAATCTGTTTCTCGAAGAACAAATCGAGTCTTTCTAATTCCGAGCGGCTCAACTCATTGACGCGCAGAATCGACACACCCTCTCCGTGCAGGAGAGGGATGAAACTTCCTTGAAAAGTTGCGTAAGCACGCTTGAGTTGCCGCCGAATAAATATCGACACCTCGTCGAGTGTTTCCTCGACTTCCAAATCACGTTCGGCTTGTGTTGCAAATGGATGCGATGAATCTTTGCTGTCGAGTAGCTTGAACAGGCCCGACAGTCTTACCATAAAGAATTCATCAAGATTCGAAGCAAAAATCGAGAGAAATTTTATTCGCTCAGCCAGCGGTGTCTCGCGGCTTTCGGCCTCTTTTAAAACACGATCATTGAACGTGAGCCAAGCTAATTCTCTGTTGAGATACAAGTCCGGGTTGTCCAACAACCGGATGGGGACCTTCTTCTCTTTCGCGTCGGTTCCACGCCTCGAACGCAGATTCATGACCCTCGGCTCCTCCGAAAAAAAAGGCTCTGCAGAGAGCCTAATTCATCAGAATGAAACCAAGATCCGACGAGTTTTCTGCGTCAGATGTCTAGCTGGGAATTCCTTTCACGCTCATCGTGAGGGCGAGGTAAATACGCAATAAGCTCAGGCGTCGGAAGATTCGTCTCGACATCGCGCAACTTTAACCAGGCAAGGCTTGCCTTGCGGAAGGGCTTCAGCACAACTGCAAAGTCAGCCGAAATGGTCGCCAGCAGCCTTTCAATGTTGGGATTATGCCCGACAACCCAAATCGTCCGTAAGCGTCCGTCGGAAGGTTCCGGCTGACGTGCTTCGGCAAGAATCATGTCCCATGCCTTACGCACGGCTCCTTCGGGTGAAAAGTGAAGATCTCTCACCACGCGCAAGGACATTCCCTCGAGGACTCGCTCAAGTGTCTGCTCTGCTCTTTCATAACCGCTCGTGAACACAACATCGGGAGCGGGAATGGACATCAGTTTTCGAAAACGTCCAACAGTGTTGGCCTCACGTTCGCCGCGCGGTGTAAGTCTACGCTCGGAGTCATCTCCAAACAGCGAACCATCGACGGCCTCTGCGTGCCTGACGATCACAAGATGAATTGTTGCCATAGGATTAGACTCCGAAAAAAACTCTGGCCGCCTCAGAATCACTCTGGATTTGCGCCTTAAGTTCTTCAAGACCAGAGAATTTCCTTTCCGTACGGATGAATTTTCTCAATCTGAAGACAATTTTTTTACCGTAAATATCACCCGTAAAATCCAGAATATGCGTCTCAACCTGCAGTTTTAATCCCGATGATATTGTTGGTCGTACGCCACAATTCATCACCCCGTAACGGCACTCCGATTCACCATCAATCTGCACCTCAACAGCATAAACACCGTAGGGAGGAAGAAGCGGCGTCTCGTGATTAAAGCCAAGATTGGCCGTCGGAAACCCGATAATACGGCCCCGTTGATCGCCTTTGACAACAGTTCCAGACAGCGAAAACGGGCGACCTAGCAATCGCTCAGCCAAAGCAAAATCGGCTGCCTGAACAGCTGAACGGATCCGCGAAGAAGAGACAGGCGCTCCCTCAACGATGAGAGGTTCCGCGCGCAATGCCGAAAATCCGAGTTTGGCAGCAGCGGCCTGAAAGTGTTGCCAATGCCCCATCCGTTGTGTGCCGTAGCAAAAATCAAAACCAATAACCGCTTTAGCAATCGAAAATTCGCGCGCAAGATAATCGAACACAAACTCATCCGCACTGAGGTGGGAAAAGTCTTGAGTAAATTTTTGCACAACCACAGCATCAAGGCCCAGAGAAAGCAATATCCGAACACGTTCGGATGTTGGCTCAATTGCATGTTTTGCATTCACCGGAGACAAAATTTGTGACGGATGAGGATCGAACGTCAGAGCGACGAGCGGCAAACCTGCAGCAAACCCCCGCAGAGTCTCAATGACATGCCTGTGGCCCCTATGAACACCATCAAAATTACCAATGGTCAGCGCAATGGGCTGATGCTCGGTAATGATGGCCTCGCGGCCGTATATCGAAAAATTCCAATCAGCCATGACCTGCAACCTGAACCAGTGAAAAATCAGCAACGAGGTCATAGAGCCTGCGCACGCGCAACAGAAGTGCAAGGCGGTTTTGTTTCACTTTGTAATCCGGCGCATTGACCAACACACGGTCAAAGAAGTTCGCCATCGGGTGTCGTAAATCGGCAAGCAAATTAAGATAGCGCTCACAGGCCTTGCTCTGAAGAAGATCATGGCCATCAGCCTCAGCACGCTCAAGCGCCTCATAGAGAGCTTTCTCTTCTTCTTCGACAAAATGGCTGATCTCAACAGCAGGAATCTCTCCGCTCTTGAGCAACTCTTCCGTCAAGGTTCTGCAACGTTTGTAGGGAACAATCGCAAGGGCCAGCGGCGCGGCTTCGTCACCCTGACGCACAAGCGCACTGCTCGTTGCTCTAACCCAATCCAAGGAAGATGAAACAGGCTGAGTCTGAATACGTGCACAAACGGCCTCAACGGCGCCTGCATCAAACTGAGTCCGCCACAGCGCCTTCAATCGAGCCAAAGCAAATTGCAGAAGCTTATCTTCTGTGTCGCTTGCCAAAGTCATTCCAGACTGCTCGGCGACACTCATGGCATGTTTAAAACATTCAGCAAGGCTGAGTTGTACAGCTGCTTCGGCACCATCAGCGCCCAAAAGACGCAGCACGGCTAATGCTGTGCGCCTCAATGCGAAAGGATCTTTATTGCCTTTCACGTCGGTACCATGTCCAACAAGAACAACCAATGAATCAAGTTTATCGGCAAGACTGACGACTTTACCCAAGGTGCTCTCGGGTAATGCAGAGGTTGCTCCGGTCGGCGCATAATGCTCCGAGATCGCTTGTGCGACAGCGTCAGTGTGCGCATTAAATAGCTTTTGCTCGCGCACGAGAATGCCACCCATGAGGCCCTGCATTTCGTCGGGAAACTCTTGAACGCAGCCCGATTTCAAATCTGCTTTACAATAAAGGCCAGCCATTTCAGCGGCCTGAACGAAGCCCTCAGTCGCATCAACCCGAGCTTCAGCAAGAAGCTTAGCTAGCTTCGCAACGCGTTCAGATTTGTCACGCAAAGATCCCATTCCCGCCTGAAACAACTGGTTGCTCAGTTTGGTAAAGAGGTCCTGCAATGGAGTTTTAAGGTCGCCATCATAATAAAAAGCACCATCATCCAAACGACCTGAAACAACAGTTGCCGTTGCTTCGATCATGTTTTCGGTCTTCGAACAAGGATATCCCGCTGTACCGACATAGAAGGGCATCGCCGCATTTGTTTTGGGATCAACAACCGAAAGATAATTCATGTGCTCGCGCAAAACGCTCGTAATAAGTCGCTCAGGAAGCCTCATGAAACGCGTCGGTATTTTACCCAAAAATACCTGAGGAGATTCAGACAGACCCGCAACCTTCTCGATGAGTCCATCCATCCCCGAGGGAAGAGCGCCACCCACTGACTCAGCAAGACGCGTTGCTTGTCCACGAATAATTTCAATACGACGAGCCCTTGAAGGTTCAACCTCAAGACGCCGCAACGTCTCCGCATAGTCTTTTGCATGCGCGATGACAGCTGGGCGTGGATGCAGAATTCTCTGACCGAAAGTGAAATTCGAGGCCTTCAATCCAAACGCAGACACCGGAAGAATCCTGTCATCAGCCAACGCACAGATCCAACGCACTGGTCTAACAAAAGGTGTCGCACCCTCTTCAACAATCCACTTCATCTTTAACCCAGACTCGATGTTCTGGCACCACGTCACAAATTCAGTAGCGAGAATATCAGCGACATTACCACCGACTTCTTTTTTCTCGGCATACAGGAATGTGCCATCTGCCCGTTCACGCCACTCCAGTGCAGACACCTCAATCCCTTGCTTTCTGGCGAATCCAAGAGCGGCCGGTGTGAGGCTGCCATCCGCAGCACGCGCAATCTTTTGGGCTGGTCCCCAAAACTCTCGAATGACCGAAGGTTCAATGCTGGGAAGGTTTTCACAGATGAGCGCAAGGCGACGCGCAGACACCATGATTGTATGCTCAATCTGTGAAATCTTTTTGACAAACTCTGGTTGGCTTACAAAACGATCAGAACACGATTTTTTCCAAGCTTGAAAGGACTCCTCGAGCTGCTGGCTTGCTGCAGTTTGAAACGAGGGAGGCATCTCCTCAACACCCAACTCCACGCAAAAACTTTGCGATGCAGAGTTCGGAGGTGTCTCCACGCGCGAAGCACCTGCGTGAATATCCGTCTGAGCTATAAACGGCAGGCGCGGATCCGAAGGCAACCGACTCATCATCGGATAACCAATTTTAGCTCGCTCAGCACAATACGCTGCTGCACAAAGACGTGCGCACTCTCTTACCCGACCAATGAAACGCTGACGCTCACTGACCGAAATAGCTCCGCGCGCATCAAGCAAATTAAATGCATGGGATGCCTGCAGAACGTAATCGTATGCAGGCAGAACGAGGTTCGCAGCACAGAGCTCTTTGACTTTTTCTTCGCAAATCGAAAAGAGCGAAAACAACTGATCAACATCAGCATTTTTAAAATTGAAATGAGAGAATTCGAATTCGTTTTGTTTGAAAATATCCCCGTACGAAAAATGATCATTGTAGGGAATATCCAAGGCACTCTTTAGACCAGAAGCGTACATGTAAAGACGCTCCAGACCGTAAGTAATTTCTCCCGAAACAACATCGAGATCCAAACCACCGAGCTGCTGAAAGTATGTAAACTGAGTCACTTCTTGACCATTGGCACGCACTTCCCAGCCAAGTCCCCAAGCGCCCAGAGTAGGTCCCTTCCAGTCATCTTCAAGCAGCGAAATATCGTTTTCTTGAAGACGAATACCAATGTGTTCGAGCGACCTTAAAAAGACGTCCACGATATCTGCGGGGGCAGGCTTCAAGAAGACCTGCAACTGATAATAATGCTGAAAACGGTATGGGCTTTCGCCATAGCGCCCATCCACGGGTCTACGGCAAGGTTGAACGTAAACACTGCGCCAAGGTTCTGGCCCGAGTCCCTTAAGGAAAGTGTGAGGGTGAAACGTCCCGGCACCCATGGCCGCATCGTATGGCTGGGTCCACAAGCAACCAAACTTGCCCCAGTAGTCAATCAAGCTAAACACAAAACTCTGAAAATTTTGCATACATCACCCTAAATTGAGCTTGGTGAATGCACCCACGGTGACACCACTGTATTCCAGAGCCATCAAGCCTGCCCGCTACGCGAGTCAACGAACCGACGGCCCGAAACATCAAACTTCAGTCAACGCGAACCAAAAGCCGATAACACACACAAGGTTCATCCAATGAGAGCGGAAATTTTGCAATGACACTGGATGCGGAAAATATCGAAAAATCAAACTCTACCAAACAGATTCGAGGTGCATCTGCGGAGATTGGGCAGAGCGCTGCGCAGTCCTCAACAAAAAACACCAAAAAACACTCAGCGCTCCGATTACCGACCCAGCTTTTCTTTGTCTTGAGCCTGATCGTCTTTAATTTTTTGCCGCACAGAAACTCAAAGGCGCATGCCCATGGATTTAATGCAAATCATGTCGACATTGTAAAAACATACGGCCGAAAATACCGAGTCATTATCCGCTACACGCATGTGGAAGTTGGAGAATATCGCGTAGCCCATATCGACTTCGACAATAAAGAAGAGGCTATCAAAGCGTTCCAAGATTTGGCCAAGGGCGCAGACTTCTTTCTCGGCGACGTCAAGAAATCAATTCACTTCCACACGCCACCCGAATCCAATTCGCCCTACTGAGCAATTTCATCGGTCAAATTCATCAGCCCAATTTATCAGTCCAGCTCGTCGGTCGAATTCGTCAGCCAGTTAAATGAAAAAACCCGGCACAAGGCCGGGCTAATTTCATCAATCGGGCGGTCCAAAAACGCTTAGGCGTTCTCAGACGAACCAAGGAAGCGGCTCGAAATACGGGCAGCCTTACCTTTGAGCTTCTTGATGTAATAGATGCGTGACTTGCGAACTTTACCGCGAGCCTTGATGTCGATGCGGTCGATGAGTGGAGAGTGAACGAAGAACGTTCTGTCCACACCAATACCACCTGCAGAAATCTTGCGGACCATGAAAGTGCTGTTTGTCGTTCCCTTGCGGTAACGAATCACAGTGCCTTCGAAAGCCTGCAAACGGAACTTTGCAGATCCGTCTTTGTTTGTGCCTTCCGCAATCTTCACCATGACGGACACTGTGTCACCAG
>CAYWSV010000048.1:0-19653 GCA_964460155.1 uncultured Oligoflexia bacterium
CGCGCCCAGAAGGTTGAGAATGGGAAATTCCATCGGCATGAGGCCGTAGCCATCCATGCTGTTGAGCACCGCTGGAACCAAGGGGTATCGGCTTTCGGATTCAACCGTCCAGCGCATCCAGTAGCGAATTGAAATAGCAATTGTGTCGACCTGACGCCAAACATGGGGCATGTCGAAGGGTAGAAACGGACGCACAACAGCCGTTGCGGCCCGGATCCAAAACGCATAAAAAATGATTTTCGTGAGTTGTGACATAGCTATTAGGGTCCACATTCGCTGTTGCCTGCAATCACTCTCGTGCGCATAAACGCCGGTGTGAAGTGCGGGTCTGAGGTTCTTGGGGTCAACCGTCGGGCACCCTACCACAATGGAGATAAAGTGCCATTTGCGCTGCCCCGCTGAATCGGGGTTGGGTCAGTCGTTGCAATGAGCCTGCAATCAGTCTAAACGCGACTCATATCCAAGACGACTGGGCCCAATTGTCATGACACCAAAGCTCCGTTTTACATTCTTGTCTCTTATTTTTCTTGTGGGCGCGGTTTTTTGTTTTGCTTTTCTGGGCAAGTCTCCTCTCGCCGATTGGGATGAAGCACGCCACGCAGCCAATGCGTTTGAAATGCTCCTGAATCAGGATTGGTTTAATTATTCCTACCGTGGTGTCCCCGACCGTTGGAATGCCAAACCTCAGGGGTTGATCTGGTCGCAAGCTCTCGCCACACAGGTCTTCGGTCCTCACGAATTTTCTATTCGTTTGCCGTCTGCTTTGGGTGCGTTCGCAACTGGAATTTGTGTTTATCTCTTTGCTTTACGTCGTCTCAAACTGTCGCAAACACTTGCTGGTTGGTCGGCGTTGGTTTTCTTTTGTCTGAAGGGTGCTGTGGGCTACCACACAGGGCGCACAGGCGACATGGATGCAGCCTACATTGGTGCGCTGAC
This sequence comes from uncultured Oligoflexia bacterium, assembly GCA_964460155.1. GTDB lineage: Bacteria > Bdellovibrionota_B > Oligoflexia > Silvanigrellales > Silvanigrellaceae > RFOM01. The sequence continues at coordinate 937 of CAYWSV010000048.1, forward strand.
ACTTGCTGCGTTGTGTTCGTCTCGCCCAATTGTGGCTGGTTTTTGTTTGAGTTTGGCCTTTTGGTTTAAGGGTTCGGCGCTGGCTTTGTTTGGTCCGCTGATTCTCTTTCTGTGTTTCGTTCAATCTCCTCTGAAAGATTTAAAATCCTTTTTTCAGGCAGGTACGAAGCTTGCGCGAGGTGCACTTCCGTTGGTCGCCACATGGTTTGCGCTGCAGTTGCGCTACGGGCGGACCTATGACGATGTGATGTTTGGGGGACGTTCGCAAATCGAGACTCTCTTTCTCTACGATATTTACATGCGCGCGGTGTATGACCCAGCTGAACCTAATAACCGATTCGATGTTGCAGGTTTTGCAAGTAGTTTTTTCGATTTGACGATGCCTTTTGGGGTGATATTTGTCGTCTGTGTCGCCCTTGTGCTTTTCTCGAGACGAACGGCATTTGATTTTTCATTCCTCACAAAGTGGCTCAAAGGGAGAATTTTTACCGTTGAAGGAGTTCTGTGGGTTTTTGGGATTTTGCTTCCCACCTGCATGCTGATTTCGATGCGCAACAGAAACCCTTGGTATTCGGCGCCCATGTGGCCCTACTTTTCAATTCTCTTTGTGCTTATGTTTTCGCGCGCACAAGTGTTGATTTCACGTCCTCGCGTGTTGCAGGGCGTAGCACTCCTTGGACTCGGTTTTGCACTGTTCAAGCAAGGGCAGCGAACTTTCGCACCGCGAGTCGATGAAGGACGAGTTTGGTTTCGCGAAAGTATGCAGCGTCATGCGGTTCAATTGCAGCAGGCCAGCGAGATTCATTTAGCTCGGGATCTTGCACAGGGTGAGTATGCAACGTTGCTCTGGACTGTCGGGCGCCTGCCACAGCTAAAAGTTGTGAATGTTGAACCCACTGAAAATACCCTTGTGCGTCACGGAGAGGGTTTTGTCGATGTTTTGTGTTCCGAACGTGTATGTCAGTTGACGTGGTTCAAAACTCCTCGGAAGTGAAGTTCAATCCTCAAGGTTTCTGTTTTTTAGAATCAAGCCCCCCTTTTGTTGGCGTCTAGTTTTTAATCAGTGAACTAAGATTTTGATGCATTGTAGACCTTGTATTGGTCTTGTTGAATGCCGCGCATAGGGTTTCCCGCAACAGTCGGGAGGTCGTCTCATGTCTTTTTCCTTCAAAGGTTTCTTGGTTCCATGTCTATTTGTCGCTGCCACATCGTGTGGTGAGTGGACTGATGCCCCTCAGCAAGCCGCGGGCGATACAGTGTCTCCCCTACAGACCCCTCTTGCGCCGTTGGAGCCCACACTGCCACAGACCCCTATTGTGCCGTTGGAGCCCACAGCGCCAGAGGACCCCGGCCAGAGTTCTAAACCCATCACGGTGGGTTCAGACACAGATGATGACGAACCAGAACCTGAACCTCCATTGACGCAGGCGATGTTCGAACCCACGGGTGTTGTGTTGGCCGAGCAGGGAGCCAAGGCTGAATTGGTAGACTGGCTCAGCGATAAAGAGAATGAAAAGACACTTTCACAAGTCGGTTCTTTAGCGAGCTCTATGCGTGAACTTCATCTACATTCTCCGGTGACTTTGAGTTTTAGCTCCTATGCATCAAAGCATCCGTTTCTGATTAGGACCAACGGACACGACGTCACGTTGATTGGAAATGATTTTGGATATCTCAAAATAGACACTTCAAATGCACACGGACACTCGGGGCACGTGCGTCTGTACACTACCGCAAAAGTGCTTCCTGAAATTTCCACATCGGGCTCTGCTGGTGCTGCCGGCGCGAACGGAAAATGTCGTGAGGGCCTTCCGTGCTACGGAGTTGGTGAGCCCGCAGCAAAGCTCGTTTTGGAGTCTCCCTCTTTGGGAAGCGAGACGAAAACGATTGAGCAAACGTGGGATTGGCAGGATGCGAATGTGCGCGAGGAGTGGCGGAATTTAATCCGGTCGAGTGTTCTCAAGCCTCCTCAGGCAGATTTGAATCAACTTTGTGCCCCACAGATTTTGTATCTGCACGTTTCTGAGCCGAAGATTCAGGGGAAGGTGAAACTCAGGCAGGTTGTGAATCATCCAGTTGTGAACTTTGATCAGATGCACACGTCACCAATTGATGCTTCATTCTATGCTGGCGAGTCTGGCGGTATTGGATTCGACGCAGGCAATATTTCAATTGTTCAAGTCGGCCAAGAAGACAAAAAATGGATACGCACGGTATCGACGTCGGGAGGAATGGGTGGAGTGGGTGGCAGGCACTTCATGAGTCCCGCAAGCGAGAAGATTGAAGAGCGACGCGTGTCTTCAAGCAAAATAAGCGAGCAAATGGTTCTCGACGAACTCTCCATTGAACTTACCGTCACATGCCCAACCAATAGTCCATTTGGCTCGACGACAAAGAGGGTAATTCCCCTCCGCTTCCGTGCGGACACGCTTGCTGTGTCCACGGATCTGTTTCCCGAGTTCAAGGAACTGGTGATTCCCGCACTTTCAGCCGGGCGCGATTTACCCGCAGAGACCCAGCTTCTTGCAGCATGGGGGCAAAAGGGACGAGCGGGAACAATTGACTTGGTGCGCGCCAAATCTTTCGCACAATGGAAGACCGCAATTCACCCAAACCTGCCGTTGCCTCAAAGTCTTCAGGCTCCCGCAGGGCTTTGAGACATTGGTTGGCAAAAAGGCTAATCGAAAATCGATAGGGGTAAAAAATATTTCAATCGATCTGACTTTTATGAGTCAAAAAGACTGTCTGCAGTTGCTCATTTTATTCTTATTAATTGCAAAAATAGTTCTTGAATTAAATAGAATCAGCACCGATCCAATAATTCACAATTTTGTTTGGCTATTCCTCGAAATTGCGCGGAGATATCCCCATCTTCAGAGACTAATTTCCAAAAACGGATTGCGAGTGGCAGCGCGACTTCCCATATCGTGTGATTATTTTTTCTCCGGACGGGAGGAACAAATTGAAATGGAAGAACCTGATTTGCGCGCGGAGCGTATGACATTGGACACATGTCATAAACAGGCGCTAGGTCAACCACTCGTGTTCCTTGTTCAGAGAGAAAAGAAAGGTTGAAAAGATGCATGTCCGAATTGGCTATCAAGTGACCAAAGAGTTCGAGGATTTGAATCCGCTGATGCCAGTCGGGTAAAATGTGTTTCTGAGCAGCTAGCTTCTCTGAGGCGTTACTCCATGAAACAGACTCCCCAATGAATTCTGCAACAAGAGAACCAAGCGAAAGAACGCCTCGTCGTCCTTTTAATCCAACACGGTCGAATCTTTCGACTTCAAGAAATGTTCTTTCTGCGTTTCGAAAAATCTGAGTCTTTGCCGAAGCTATGCCTGCATGCCGAAGAATCGTCATGGCGGTATGTTCACATATCAAAATATCAGATAACCGTTGGCCTACACTCTCGTTGTATGGGGGTGAAAATTTTACGATGAGGTGAATCCCGTCTTCGTTCGTAGCTAAAAATTTTGGCTGTTCACCCGCCGCAGATGACCCCGGAACTCCTACGCTCAAAACATCGTTTACCAATTCCGAATATTGGCGGCGTGGAATCGATCTGAACTCTTTTTCCAGATGCAAAAATCGCTGCACGGCAAGCTCACCCACAAGCAAGTTACCCGGTGGATTGAAACCCGCGTTGTTTAGATACTTTAACGTCGTATGTGCGCTCCAAGTTTGAATATCTCTTGGAAGCTCGAGTTCGGGATGCAGTGCAGGGACAAGACGCCCCAGAAAACCAGACGGCCGCATGTCGCACAAAAAATAGGGAAGATCGGCAAAGAGATTGTTATCCAAAATATAATGATGCGGTTCAACTGCGTTCAATACTCCGAGCTCTTCAACCTTACCGTCACTACTCACTTCAAAAATGGGCCACAATTCGGAGGTTTTGAGTGCGTAATTTGGTGAGGCTGGTCGGCCGACGACGGCAACCCGCTCCCTGAGTTCTCTCAGCATTCTTGAGAGCGTTGGTTGACTGATACCCAGAGCGCGTTGAAGGTCGGCGCGTGATTGTGGTCCTGTGGATTTGAGACGGCTGATGAGCGCCGTTTCTAAGCCTGTTCTGTCGAGTGCTCGGCGTGGCATAGATGAAGTTCCCTACGTTCGAGATGTTTATTTTAGAATATGATATAGAATAGGTCAATATAAATATAATATATTGTAATTAATAGATTAAAATTCAATTTCTTTTGAATAAGGTCTTTTTTAGAATAGCCTAATTCAACATAACGAGCGGCCGGACGTATTCGACCTCAACTCAAATTAACGCGGAGTTACGCTGCTCTGTTAAATGACCTACGCACGGATTGTGAAACGATGGAAACCGCAAGTAAGACAAACACCAACAGACCAGAGAACAAAGGAATCAACACGATTTTCTTATCGAGTACTTCACCAACAGCCCCGAAGATTCCTTGCGCCACGGGATTAAATATCTGTCCGGAAAACATGACCAAAGAAGCCATACGCGATTGGAGTGAATGAGGGCTCAAACTCTGTATATGCGCAGGCACAACAATATTAACAATTCCTGCGCCACAGCCAATTAAGAAGATGGGCCCTAACAAAGCGATCGCGTTATCGACAAAGAAAACGCCTGTAAAACCCGTCGCCATAAGAAAAAGAGAGGATATAAACAAAACGAGGTTCCGATCATCAAACCTCTTTAGTCCAGAGACAATCGAGCCCAGAAGCATACCCATACTCACGGCAGCGAGGGAGTATCCAACGTTGTTTACTCCACCGGCGAAAGTTCCTCGAACAACGAATGGAATCCAAACAATTATTGGTGAAAAAACCAGATTCAAAAAAAGCAAAAGAACAAATAAAGGACGAATGAACGGTTCGTTGAGAACAAAGTTAAACCCTTCTTTAAGGTCATTTAAGAGTTCACGTGCAATGTTTTTCTTTTTCTGCTCAAGGTCTGTTGGGGAAGGCTCGTTTCGTGGGGGAAGCGAAAAAGTTGAGATTGAAGCAATGAGGTAGGTGAGCGCATCAACCAGAAATACAGTCATTTTTCCGAATGCTGCATAGACTGTGCCGCCAGTAGCCTCACCAATAAATCCTACAATCTGTCTCGATGATGCAGAGAAGGAGAATGCAGAGCGAATTTGAGTGGAAGATACGCTCGTTGAGATCTCTGCTGTCATTGATGGCGCTCTCAATGCGAAGCAAAACACAATGACTGCGCGCAAGCCGAACGCAATTATAGCTGCAAGAAACAATGTGTTTATATGGTTTACCATGAGTGCAGTGAGAAACGTTGCAATCATAGCGATTAGGTCTGCACACAGAATGACACTTCGTCTTTCAAATCTATCTCCAATTGGCCCTGCGAATAAACCAGTTAAGACCATCACGACCGAGGCAAAAGCGAAATAGCCACCAATGAGTCCTGAACCCGCGCCGAGATCTTGCATCCATGCAACAAGCGCAATTCCTGTTGCCATAGAGCCAAGCTGACTCACAGTTTGTCCAAACCAAAGTGTCCAGAATCTCGAACCGAATGAATCTTTGGTCATCGGGAGAGAGAGTTCATTTTTCAAAAGTAGTTACCTCGTCTGGCTTTCGAACTGAAATTGCAGTGGAATTTGTGGGTTGCAAAAAATCAAAAACAATAACATTTCCGACAGAATCGACAGAAATGTTTCTTGCAGTGAAGAGTGCGAATTCCGTCACTGCTTTGGCACATGTACCAGCTATTATTGGTCCGAATTGCCGCTTGGCGATGTTGAACAAAGACCTTGGATTCTCTTCGAATCCCCTCTTGGTTTTGTCGAGGGCATCAATTACATCTGGATCTCCGTTTTGCCGCCACAACGGTCCAACTGAGTTCGCACCGAGGACTATATACGGAATAGAGTTTTTCTTGCAGAAATCATCAATCTCTAAAAGTATGTTCTTGTTATCACCGGCAGCTCGAACCAATCCAAATGGAGCAAAGCAGAAATCTGGTGGGTCGCTTAAATCAGTCAGTTGTGGATTAAATAATGAATTGACTGCCTCAACTTTTGTAGTTGGATAACGCCGATCGAAATAATGCTTGAGTGTTTCGGCTTTATTCTTTCCTATATCAGCTTCTTGAAATGCAGCACATCTTCCTAAATTACTTTTTTCCACATTATCAGGGTCGAATACGGTAAGTTTTCTGATGCCAATAAGTCCGAGATATTCTGCAATCCAACTTCCAAAGCCCCCGGCACCAATCAAAAGCACATGGGTGGCTTGAAGCTTTGAATTAATTTCATCCCCCGACCATTCGGTTGTTTCAAGTGAATTCCAAAATCTAATCTGGCGATCCCATCGAGAGTTTGATGGTGAAAGAGAATCTGTTAATCTCGCAGGAACAAAAATTTCCCTTTCAACATTAATTTTAAAAAGAGCGTCACCAAATTGGGAATACCCAAACAATTCCTCGAAATCGGCTTTCGTGAACTTCTGACTGCTATTCAAAAAGGAGATAATTGCTTCTAACTTAGATGAGAATTGTGACGGTAGAGAAACAGTGAATTTGGTGCCAAGAAAGACAGATTCAAATACTAGTCTTTGTCCGTTTATGTAGGCTGAGAACGTTGACTGCAGACGGTAGTTAGGAAGAGACATTTTTAACTTCCGACTTTAGTGTTGTCGGATCTGATTCCGAAAGTTAATGAGTAAATCGCAGTCATGAAGGGAGTTGTGTGTCCACAGAGATTATCCACGAAGTCGTCAGAAAGGGCCGGAGTGGGAAGACAAGCAAGACCGGACTCTGCGAAGGTCATGATAAGTTTTTGAGCAATCCAGCCTGCTAGAAAATATGTTTCGCGAATAGAGTCATGTTTTCGAATTACACCATCTACATCTGAATAGTCTATGCAAATTAGAACTGAAAAATTCGCCGTGAGAGGCGCAGATAGTCCTTGAATAATTGAAGACATAACGCCTCTAAATTCGCCGGCGTTTGCTAAAATTAATTTGCCCGAAGAGATATCAAAGGCATAGATTCCATTTTCAAAACCATCGACGTCATAAATAATAAATACAAATGAAAAAGGATTTATCTTTTGCGATTTATCACCGTTGATAAATTCCGACACTCTTACAAGGCTACTTGCCATGTTAGAATATTCGAGCGTCTTCCCATCAAATCGTCTAGTAGTTCTTCTCGTCTTCAGTGTTTTGAGTTCGCTGAGTGAAAAATGGTAAATGTCAGCAAACTCGTTGCTCATTCTTGAATGGGCGACCGAGTTGTCAGTTGATGAGATTAAACTTGTCTCGAATGGTGCAACTGACAAAAACCAGTTCTTCTTAAACCAATTCATTTCAGAACTTGTTTTAAATGTGAACGAGTAACTCTGCGTGGTTTGCGTATTGTCGTTTGATTTATAGACTTGAGTAAATTTCATGATCTAGATACATCCATTGACATCATTAATCCCTCTTCATAATGGTCCAATTCCATAAATTCAGAGAGCTTTTGGTATTGAGGGGCAGAGTTGAAGCGAGTTTTGAAGCCCTTAATTTGTAGAGCGGCTTGTAGCGTTGCTGAAAGGTGTCCTGCATCCATATGCACGGACCTAAAAGTTCTGGGCTCTCGGTATCGATACATGTTTCTTTGGAAGACGGCCGTTAATAGAAAAATATAATTCACGTCTGATTTTTCTTTCAGAAATCGCCCGAAATAATCATCTGATTCGATGGGTTGAATATTTTTTATAAGACGAATTCGATGAAGATTGGAGTCGATGTGCCAGACTTCACCATTTTCCAGATTAATGACATATCCCTCTATTGGATGTCGCGATCCTCCACTTGGTGATGTTCGTCGCACCAGTGGTGTCTCTGTCCATGGCACGTTTGCCTGATCTGTTTTTCCAAATGCAAAACTAATTGATTCGAGAAGGTCCATTGGAAAAAGCATATTTTCTGAATAGTTCAGGGTTTGCTGGAGTTCAGCTTTGTTTCTTTGATTATTGCTTTCGTCGAGTAGTTGAAATGTTGGAGGTAGGTCAATTTCTTTACTGACAGTCTCATAGGTCTTGAATCGCTGCGAATCGATTTCTTGTCGACTGTAGTCTTTCATTCTCTCCATTATTTCTCTTGGACCAGAGCTTCCGGCTGCATAATTTACGAATGGAAAGTTTCTTGTTTGAAGGTGATAACCTAGCGATGCTGACCATTTGTTCGTGAGTTCGCTGTTGATTTTAATAATTTCATATCCGAGTCTCCGCTTTTCTTGGGAACAGGTAAAGGCAAAATTATTCTCAATGAGGACGGCGACGATTCTCTCAATATGCGTTGATTTATATCCCGTTAGACTGATTATTTTATCAATCGTAATTGAAGGATATGAGTTTTCAAGAATTTTTTTGGCAACGAACCAGACAGACTCTGAGACTTTAAAGGATTTGTGCCGCTTAGTGCAGACAATTTTTTTCTCATTGATAACTGCGTCCTCAAGAGAATGAAGATGCATGTAGTCAGACGAAAAGATTTGATCATTGAGTAGCATGGTATCTTCCTTTGTTGGTTCTCAGAGTCCCTAAAGGATTCTCTTACTGGTCGCTTTGTAGCGCTCCGCGGGTGATATGTTCTTCTGTGAATTCAATTTCGTTGGCTTCTTGTTGTTCGTTATTTTTGATTTCTGGTTTCATTTTTTTCCTCATTTCGTTTTAATTATTGGTTTATAGCTATTTACATCTATGCGTCGGGTTCGATTGCTTTAGATGTGCTGTTTTTTTTATTAACTAATCGACTTGCTGTTCTCGGTCCCTCCTGATTGATTGTGACTTTGACTAATGCTCGCATATTCATCATGCTTACTTACGCAAGTCCCGTGCCAATTGAGAGTTTGAAATAAATGATGGCGGATGCTTTATTTTTGGAGGGCGGGTCGTCGACTACTCATTAAAGGTGACTGAATTTCGGCCGGATTTTGGCTGATTTTCGTCCAAGCGCTTCCTTATATGTTGGGTGGTGTCCACTGCAGGGTTCTGCAGCTGTGCATAAAGAGCTTTCTGCGCCAGCAAAGGCATCAAACAAAGCATGGGTAAACTTCGCTCTGCCTATGACAACGCCATTGCTGAAACTTTCTTCTCCAACCTGAAGAAAGAGCTCATTCATGGAGAACGATTTAAAACAAGAAAGGTGGCTACCGCCGCAATCTTTAAACACATCGAAGTGTTCTACAATCGAAAACGAATGCGTTCATCGTTTGGATATCAGAGTCCGGTGATGTACGGGAGGGATGTTGCTTCACACTGTTCTGGAAAACCCGATCAGATCAGTACTCATAGTTCAATAGTTCGTAAATTTGGGGTCTACGGTCAAATCATAAACCTAAGTAAGGTCGTATTCGCAACTCGTGCGGCCCAATTTGCCCCCCTTTTGATTGAGCCATCCGCTTTCTTTATTCAGGCCGCGCTGAAAGAAGAATTAAGAAATTTGGGAATTGAAATCTCAATACTTCCTGCATCTAAAACGATATCTTCTGAAAAGTGTCAAAAAATACATTTCTCGGTTCCGATTTTGTGATGAAATGCCACTAATCAGAACTCATGATGAGGTTACGCTATTTTGCGAAATATTTTCGGAACATTAGAGTCGTGGATGCGGAAGAGTTCACGCAAACCTCTGGTCCTTTTGGGAGCACGACAGGTTGGTAAAACGTATGCACTTCAAAATCTTGGTCAGACCCATTTTGAAAATGTCGCCTATTTAAATTTCGAGAAAACGCCGGCAGCAACGTCTTTTTTTGAGAAAGATCTGTCACCGCAGCGCATTCTTTAAGAGCTTTCGGTTTTCCTGAATACGCCCATCGAACATGGAAGAATACCTGCTCGATAATCGTTTACCGAGAGATGCCCCACACCAGATTTGGGGTCATTGGATGTGTTTTGGGAATTAGGTGTTCGTTATCGCTGTCGAAAAATCCCCAACGGGAAGCAGCTGAATCCAACGCCAAGGTCGAGTCCGAACGGCTCGCTCGTGTTGCACTCGAAATGCTGTCTGTCCGCGCACTGGCAGCCACCGGTCAAACACCTGAAGCCATAGCTGCGTTGCTTAGCCTCCCCCTCGACAGAGTGTCCGAAATTCTTCACGCCTCAGAATCAAATGCGCAGTCGAAGGAGTGACCTGCGCACCCCGTCCGGAACCCATCGTGGTCAATTCAGGCTCTAGCTCCTCTCCACACGTCCTACTTCACGTCCTCTTCACTGGAGCTGCTCCATGCATTTCGTGTGCATGCGCCTCGCTGGATTCATCGATGGCGTGCTGTTGCAGGGCAAGCTTGTCGTTCGCGGAATAGTGTTCAACTTTCTTTTTGAGTCCTGAAAACATAGGAAATTCTTTTGCAACCTGTTCCCACTCGCCCATCGACTGCGGCAGCAAAAAATGGGCCCATTCTTTGAATGTCGGATCTTCCGAACCGCCATTAGAGACGAGTTTTCCCAATTCAATGAAGTGAAGCTTTGGAGCGGACGGGTGAAGTCGTTGCCCACGTTCGGTGTCATTTTTTGTCGGAGTCTTGAGAAACTCAAATGCCTGATGAGCCGGAGCGCTTTCAGTAAAGTACTCTCCCTCGATGATATAAAGAACAATGCACTCGGGCAAAGGTTCATAACGACTTCCCATTTGGACACACATGGAAACTAGCCTTGACATACAAAAGACAGCGTGACGCTCCAGTTTAGCGGCAGCGCCGTTTTGAATTTCCACGTTCACAATCTTTCCGTCATCGGCTTTGAGCAGCAGTCTCAGTAGAGTTGCAGGTTCACTATTGGTATCTGGTGCCGCTGCTGTATTGAAAAAATCCAATTCAACAAAGGGGCGTCCTGGTTTCAAAATTCTATTGAGCAAATTCAGCAACGCTTCGGGGGATTCCGTCATAAGCTTTACGAAGATCAATTCCGCCGTTGGGCGGATCAAACCCATTGAATTGAAGACAGCACGTGAACGCTGAACTGCCACCGTAGGAGATACTTTGTCAGTAGATTTCAGTTTTGATGATTCAGTCGCTACCAATGAATTTGAATTTACACTTTTCATCTTTCGAGTTCCCTTTAAACGAATGTGTGAATGCTATTGCATTCATTTTTTTTTGATTTCAAGTTGAGATTTATCTACTGCAGTTTTTAGGTCAAAATGATGTTAATTTTTTCAGATAAATTCTGAGTCGAAAATTGAGTTACGCTCGTCTTACTGATTTGATCGAAAATTGAACGGTGTATAAAATTAATCAGTCAAAGCGAATTTTTAAGCAAAAGTTTGACAAGATTTTGGTTCAGTTGTCATGCTTTTGATGATGATGGCGAGCGGGCACGCTGGTTGCGGAAATCTAAAATCAAAAGATTTCGCGGCCACGGTTGCTGTCATCGACACGACCGCCAAGGAGATACTGTTTTTAACCGTCAAATACGCTGGAGGTCTGTCCAGATTATTCGCTTTGACTGATTTAGCCTCCTAGGCTAAGATAGCCAATTATGTGGTATCAAAGGGATTTAAACAAGACTTGGCTGACAACGAATGCCCTTCCGGTTCGCATCTTGACCGGTCTGAGGCAGGCAGGAAAGACAGCGCTTCTTTCTCGTTTGGCAGACGAGGAGGGCACCGGTCGCGTGGCTCTTTACTTCGATGATTTGGCTCTGCGTCAGCTTGCGAGCAATGACCCAGCACTTTTTCTTGAGATGCATTCGGGACCGCTCTTTTTAGATGAGGCTCAATTGGCACCTGATCTATTTTTCGAGATCAAGCGGCGTGTCGATGTTCTGCGACGAGAAGCAAACTTAAACAACATAACATCGTCTGATTTGCCCAAACAGGGGTGGATTTGGATCACAGGTTCGAGTGCAATGCTCTTGGACAAACGCATCAAGGAATCCCTTGCTGGGCGAGCCAGTTTCTTCATTCTTCACCCCCTCTCTGTAAGTGAATTGCTTTCGAGTAAACCAGAGATTCCACTCGGAGACATTATCATTCGCGGTGGTTGGCCTGAGCTTCGACAAAACCCTTCACTAGACCACGTCCGATATTTGAATGATTACCTTCAATCGGCATTGGAAAAAGATGTCGCACTGTCGAGTGGTGTCACCAAGATAACCAGTTTCATGAAGACAGTCCGACTCATGGCCGCGCGAGTCGGGCAATTATCCATCGCATCTGAAATTGCAAAAGATGCTTCCGTGCAGGTTTCAACAATACAAGACTGGGTCGCAATTCTGGAACGTAATCATTTTGTTTATCGCGTTCCGGCATATTCGAATAATCTCAACCAGCGGCTGATAAAGACGCCAAAGCTGTATTTTTCAGAGACGAGTCTTGCTTGTCGCTTGCAAGGTTGGACCTCGTTGCCGCCTCTTGTCGTCAGTCCTCAAATTGGAGGACTGTTCGAGAATCTTGTCTTTTCCGAAATTATTCGAACACGCGATCATCGAGGTTTGGATTGGCAGGTTTTTCACTGGCGAACGAAAGAGGGTCACGAGATTGACTTCATTATTCAGAGCTCAGGGAAGACCGTCGCGCTCGAAGTCAAATTCAACCATCAGAACATCCCATCGGATATCGACTTTTCACCGATCAGAAAGATCCTCGGAGAAGACGTTGTGTGTGCGGTTGTCACGGCAGGGGGGCGAAAGCAACCCTACCGCGAAGGCCGGAGCAATCCATCGGTTCGGGCTGAAGTTTGGCCTCTTCAGATCTTGACACAAGAACTCCTCAAGCACCTTGGGCCCTGATGGCGAGGGAATTTGTGATGTAACTCCTTCAAGCAGGTACCATTCCTCGGTACTCGCGTTGCTGTTCGCGAAATCCTCAGGCGTTGAGATTTTCTCACTCTACGCTTCTGAAAATACATTAGACATCTTTCGTCGGATTTCACCAATCTGACCCCACAATTTCAGCGTAAGCTGACTTCCTGAGTGAACTAATTTGCTCGTCAGTTTAGAATCTGCTCTATTCCCTCAGCCCACGGAAACACTTCAATATTGTCTTCCGTGACGCGCGGCCGTGCTTCTTGGCACAAGACAATACGTCGGGCGCCAATAAAATCTTTGCCTACAAGCCGCAGCGCCTTGAAGTCGTCAACAGTCAGATTTTTCGTCGATTTAATCTCAATCGCAAATGCAACACGACCTGCGCGTTCAATCAGTAGGTCAACCTCGAGTGTATCGGCCGTTTGGAGGTAACTTAATTTTATTTGTTTTTCAGAATATTCAATTCGACGGTGAATTTCCGAGATTACAAAAGCTTCAAAGAGATCGCCATAGTAAGCGCTGCGAGAGATGGGTTTTACTTCTAGCATCTCGCTTAATGCTCTCTGAATCCCGACATCAAAAAAATAGAATTTGGGTGCAGCCTTTTGTCGGGCGCGCACACTTCGATCAAATGCGTCAAGAAAAAATCCCACGAGCGTGTCCTCGAGAATCGAGAAATAGCGTTCGACACTTTTAGGGTCTACGCCTGAATCGCGAGCAATCTTTGCAAAGTTGAGTGGCTTCATGTGGGAGGCTGCTGCAACCGGAAGAAATTTCCGGAACGGCTCCATCAGCCTGACCAGCTGCTCAGTTTGAATTTCCTCTTTGAGATAAGTGTTCGCATAGCTTCTCAGATAAAGCTCTTTTTCCCGCAGTTCCGAAAAGGAGAAAATTTTCGGTAGCGTTCCAAAGGCCAACGCATGATCAAGTTCAAAAGCATCGCCAAGTTCCGGGACGCTCATGGGATAGAGGTGAAACGAGAACGAGCGCCCTGCAAGCAGATTTGCCTGACCACGTTTCAACTTCCGAGCACTGGAGCCGGTGAGTGCAAACAAGACCTTTTCATTTTCGATCATGGAGTGCACAACGTCCAAAAGTTTGGGAACCTTTTGAACTTCATCAATGACAATCCAAGGCTTTTTGTCTTTCTTCCAAAGCTCTCGGAGCCGCGATGGCTGAAGAATGAGCTGAGCTTCGAGTTCGGGATCGAGCAAGTCGATCCACAGGCAGTCTTCTGGGCTAAACAGGCCTCTTAATAGAGTTGATTTGCCCGTACCGCGCGCGCCAAAGAGAAAAAAACTGTTTGTTTTCGATAATTTGGAGAGTCTCTGGAACATGAGTCGGATTTTACCTCAATTTACGACACTCAATCCAGATTCTGCTCGGTAGCTCGACAAGTCAAGTTTCGAGATTTGCCCACTCAGCCGGCTGCTTATTCACAATTTTATCCACAATGCCGGCGAACTCGCTCCTCGAGCGTATTTACTTTTGTTTCCGAATTTTTGTGGAAAAGATTGAGAGGGCGTTGCTCTGGGTCGACTGCTAATGCACTGCGAATTCATTCTTGCTCCACATCTCTTCGAGGAACTCTTGCCAAGGGATCACTTCGATCCCAGATTGAATCTCTCTTTGTTCGGCAAGCGAGACCACAATCCGCCGTTTAATGTTGGGCTCTTCGCCAATCGCCTTGAGTCCTTTGAAATCAGCGGCGTCCAACCGAACTTTTCCCTTGGCCTCAATTGCGATTTCATCATTCACAATAAAATCGACTTCAAAATCTGATGTCGAACGCCAGTAGTGCAGATCCCTGAGTCTCGAATAACTTTGAGCTGCTTTGAGCTCCAAAAAAATAAAGTGTTCAAAAGCGTCACCGAAAGCTTTATCTCGCAAAGTGATATGTGGGGCCTTTGCAAGGTGCCGAGCAACTCCTAAATCGAACAAATAGTACTTGGCTGTTTGAATCGCTTTTCGCTTTATCGATTTCTTCCATGCTGGTAACTCGTGTGCAATCAATGTGTCCTTTAGGACATCGAACCAATCGACCACGGTGGAACGCTTGACCTGTGAATCCGATGCGAGCGTTGTAAAGTTTATCATCGTTCCGTTGCACTGAGCAGCGATCTCGAGGAAGCGAGAAAAGGCCGGTAGATTGCGTGTGAGGCCTTCACTCATGATTTCTTCCTTGAGGAAGGTTCCTGCATAGTCGGCCAGATCCGCATCGAAATCGTCAGACAGATAAATCGATGGAATGAGTCCCCGGTTCAGTGCCTTGACGAGATCAAAGTCACTCCCGAGTTCATGGGAGACGAACGGGTGCAGGTAGGTCATACGTGCGCGTCCCGCCAATAGATTCACGCCTTGACGCTTTAAAGATCGAGCAGAGGATCCTGTCAGAACAAACTTGATTTTGTCCTCTTCAATCATCAAATGAACTTCATTTAATAGGAGCGGAAGTTTTTGAATCTCGTCGATGACCACGATCTCTGGCTTTGGTTTCATTGCACGAATTTGGCGGCGGATGAGGGTTGGATCGGCGCTTACGTTCAGAAAAATGCCAAGGTCCAAGAGATTCCATGTGGGGACCTGGTTGAGCTGGGTTCGCAGAAGCGTCGACTTACCGGTCTGGCGAGGTCCGAGCAAGAAACATGATTTTGTTCTCGTGATTGCAGATACTTGCTGGATTCTTTGATATTGCATCGCTGCCTCCGCTAAATATCATGATAAATAACGGAGGAGCCGATTGCAATAGGATCGATGGAAGTGAGTCGTCCACGAAGGCAACCAGAGGAGCTTCTGCGGCAGGAGCTGATACCACTCAGTCGATTTTATCTCACACACCGTCAGTGGTTTTTTGGGTGTCTCAAGAATGAGATCGATCTCAAAACCATCTTGAGAATTCAGTGTGAATAGTCTTTGACCAAGGCAAGCATAGGATACAAGCCGATGCATTTCGCAGACGACAAAATGTTCAAAGCACTCCCCGAAATATGACGTTTCTGGAGCAACATCGCTGTAGACTGTTCCAGCCAGAGCCCGTGCAACTCCGCCATCAAAAAAATAGAATTTTGGAACTGTCATAACCCTCTTACGAGCCGATCGACTGTATTGCTCGAGAAAGAATCCTTCGCGCTTATCGGTTGCAGTAGAAATTGAGAAAAGCACCGGGAGTGTTCCCCATTGAATAGCTTCTTGCAGATCAAATCGCGTGGCGAGTTCCAGATGTGTGAGTGGAAAAATCTCCTTGACCAATGCTCGGCCTGCAAGAAGATTCGCGCAGAAGGTCGACTGAGACTGACTTTGTGTCTGAAAACCGTTGTCGAAGGAGCGTGCTTTTGCCTGTTCCTCGCGGCCCGAGCAGAAAAAACGTCGTGATATTTTAGTGTTAAGTGTTCTCGGGAACATACTCCGTAATCCCTCCGGTATTTCGGAGTACAGTCCATTGCTCGAACGGTGTGAGGCTCAGAAAAGGATTGGCTCTCGCATGAGCTTTAGAAATTTTGGCATGGCGTTGGGTTTCCTTAGAACTGCTGTGCATCGTGAGTTCTCGGTCCGTTCACTTGTTAGACAAGCAACTTATCGAGCTCTTCGGCCGTGATTTTCAACAGGCTGCATATAAACTCTTTGTCGAGACCATTGGCGTACATGGCTCGGGCGTTAGCAATTCTTTCTCGTTCGATTCCTCTCTGGATTCCTTCTGCAAGACCCTCCGCTAGCCCTTCCGCTCGTCCTTCCTCACGACCTTTGCGCAGCGCACCACCCAGTTCGAGAGCTTGTGCCACGCGAGCTTCATCAATCGCCCGTTGCTGCATCGCGAGCTTGTCGTCTGCTGAGTAGCGTTCAACCTTCTTTTTGAGTTCCGAGAACATGGTTATTTCTCCTTTCTGATTGATCGAAAATCGACATGCGTAAAAAATTAATCATCCAATGAAAATGTGCCACCGGGTTGGTGCGGTATTTTATGTATAATTGTTTCTGGTGATTATGATGAAATTTCAAATTTTCGATGCTAGTTTCATTAGCCAGTATGTCGAGTGACAAACAACCGATCAGACGCTGTTCTTTGAACCCATTCTCGGAGATTTCTCGTGACAAAAAGGAAATCGGCTGATGCAGGCGGAAAAGTTCACCCTTGGCGTTTGTGTGAAATCGGATCCCATTGGGTGCGTGAACACACAAGAACCACACCAAAGGGAAATTTGATTACGGTCAAAGCACATTGTGCAAGAAATCCTTCTGGCACTGATCGTCTGACTGTGGACGAGATCGACGAGATAACTGAACGCCAGTTTGGAGAACTCAAGGGCGGCCTGTGTCGTTCCAATATTGGCTACAGCCGAGGATCGGATTTTGATGCGATCATTCTTGGTTGGACGACATATTGGAATGAAGTTCTTAAACCAGATGAACCGTTGGATCCAAACATCGTCAAGGCACTGATTGCATCAGAGTCCAGTTTTAATCCAAAAGCAAAAACGAAGTCCGGTGGAATGAACGTTCGCGGTCTCATGCAGATCCGTGACGATACCCGGCAAATTGTTGGTGACGGTAAAGGTGAAATGAAACGAGGATACATCTCCGCGCAGCCAGATGATTTGTGGGATCCATCTGTAAATGTGTCAATTGGTATCAGATGGCTGTTCAGGAAGAGGCAAATTGTTCGAGCAAAAAATCCACAAGCCACGTGGAGAGATGCCGTTGCAGCTTACAAGGCCTTTGATCCGTCCAGCAAAGGAATGGAGAAATTTGATGATGCTTTTAGCCGGCTGCAAGAATGTAAATAGATTCGCGATGTGTCTCACTGCAATCGTGGCAACCTCTTCATCAATAGTCAGCCCAGCACTCGCTTTCGAAACATTTGGTATTCTGACTGAAGAGGAGAGCAAGGAAGAATACCTGCTCGATCCGAGAATACCGAAAGATGCACCAAATAATATTTGGGGGCACTGGATGTGCTTTGAAAATAAAGGAGTTCGCTATCGGTGTCGAAGATTCCCCAACGGTACGTATCGGCAGAATATCAAGACGGGGATTGAGATGACTGGCTTTAAAAACCCCCTGCGTTTTGAATTGGGAGTTGCCCATACACGAAATGACTGCATCAGTTATCTACTGGAAATCAAGCCATACATAGTTCCGTTTAAAAACTTTTGCGTCTTCGCGGACCGCCTTTCGCGTTTTGAGCCTGAGCAGGTTTACGAGCTGTCGAGAATAAAATCAAAAAAGGGACTTTGGACGTTTCCCGCAACTGAACCCTAAGCGTTGCGCTAAATTATCCTCCTGATTCTCGAACTGTGATATCGAAAAGACCGCAAGGTTGTCCCAGCAACTCGCGCCGCGCTGGAAGAAGAATTAAGAAAGTTGGAACTTAAAATCAAAATAGAAGTTGATACCTCTTATTCGAAATCTGTTGATGCAAATTTCTTTTTCTGGGAAGTCTTTTTAACCCTGGCCAGTTAAGATAAGATTCTTTGCACCACATCTAGATAGCCTCCACGCTCGGCATCAGAAGGTCGACTGTGATTGAGTTTTTCGTCTGAAAACAGTTGTCGGAGGAGCGTACATTTGCCAGTGTCTGGCAGGCCGCGTAGAAAAAAAATTCGTGAAATAGATGTTGTGAGTAATCGAACGAATCAAAGTTGAACAAGCAACTTTTCGAGCTCTTCGGGAGTCACCTTTAACACCCGGCAGATGACAATCTTGTCGAGACCACTGGCGTGCATGGCTTGGGCGTTAGCAATTCTTTCTCGTTCGAGTCCTCTCTGAATTCCTTCTGCAAGACCTTCTGCTCGTCCCTCCTCACGTCCCTCCGCTCGTCCTTCCGCTCGTCCTTCCTCACGACCTTTGCGCAGCGCACCGCCCAGTTCGAGGGCTTGTGCAACACGAGCTTCATCAATCGCCCGTTGCTGCATCGCGAGCTTGTCGTCTGCTGAGTAGCGTTCAACCTTCTTTTTGAGTTCCGAGAACATGGTTATTTCTCCT
>CAYWSV010000049.1:0-6440 GCA_964460155.1 uncultured Oligoflexia bacterium
TACCTTTAAATACTTGCAAAAAAATTGCGGTTTCACTGAGCTTGATTCTGAATTCTTGCGGACAGGCACAATTCGTTTCTTCAACCACCCCAGACAGATTAGCCCAAAACAACGATGCTATGGCAAAGGATATTTCAGCACGCCATCAATCCGCGTTAGAAGTCATTCAGAATTTGTATTACATGCATAGACCTGTCGTAGGACTTGGACAATTCGGACAAAACACAATTCCGGTGATTTCACCTGTCTCTATCAATAATCCCGACGTCGTCTTTCAGGTTTATCGATGCGAATCGGCAACTCTCATTCAAGGTCTTTTTGAGACCTACAATCCTGCATCTTCTTTCCTAAATTCTCCTGATTCCGCAAGAATCTATTTCAACAGGAACCAATTTTGGTCTGACATCCAGAAGCGCTGCAGCCCAGTGACCGTATCACATCCGCAAAATGAAATTCTCGATATCAGTGCACCTTCTGGTAACTGGAAGTGGGTTTTGCGCGCATGCTTACCGAATGAAAAAAATAGTTTCATGTGCAGCAACGTCGTTTCAGAAAGTTTTCCTCTTCATGACTACAGAAACACTCTTAGCGAGCATCATCAGCTGTTGTTAAGAAACATAAGTCAAAAGCTTCACCTGACGAAGATATTGTCATCCGCTTTTCCGGACAGTGCGAGAGAGTTGTATGCAGCTCTCGATGAATGTGGTGCAAATGAGTGGAAGAGCGCAGAACGACAAATTATAAGGAGCATTCTGCTCAACCTTGTTGGTCTTGGCACATCGATTCTTTTCAAAATATTTGGCCCCGAGGCTTCTAATTATACGACGTGGTCCGAGAAAATGAGGGTCATCTGGCAACCCGACGCTGACGTCCAAAAAAATGGGCAGTATATGACGAGAATCCTCTTGTGGCTCTTCACGCAAGAACATGACTTTAAAGTCACATGTTCTCGTGCGGAAGAGATTCGTACAGATGCTGCTGCGAATGTATTGAAGCTTCAACAACTCCAATTCGAGCTCGCGAATCTTCTTGATGACGCAGCGCGCTCGGGCTTGACTGTTCCTGCAGAGGTTGCGAAATGAACTGTGCGCAAAGAACCTTGATGGTCTTCATAATTCCATTTCCGTTACTTAGTGTTCTATCGTGCGGCTCGCTTGAACCACCTGAAAATCCCTTTACCCAGCAAAAGAACAAAAATAACCCTTCGCATGATGATGCGCTGCTTGAAGACACTCATGAAGCAGAGTTGAATCTCAACTCCCAAACGACAACTTCAGACGCAATCGAACCCTTCGTTGAAATTGATTATAAAAAAAGTGATTTTTTGAACGCGATTAGATGCAAATCGGAATTCATCCTTCGCGACCCGACCGGACGCCCCGTTAGACTGTCTACTGGAAAAATTGATGCAAAAAGTCAGCTTGAGCAGCGTGCCGTTTGGGAATTTGCGCTTGCAGCAACTGAGTCTTGCCAACTCGTTGGCGAGAAGGTTGTTCGCCCCTCCTTCAACGATAGTCTGGCACCAGCGGGTTCATATTTTTATCTCTTCAGTCCTTGCCGTGAGAGCCTTTCATCGGCCTCTCAGCCCACACGCATACGCTGTTCCTACAACTTGGTTTCAACTCTTAATATTGAGCTTCGAAACAGTCTGAGTGAGCAAGCCAAAACAGTCGCCCAAAAAATTGCCGAAAAGGAAGCGCAGTTGGCTAGTATTGCGTTGCGATTCAGAGAACACATGATGAACAGTTTGCAAGCTCAAAAGAACTGCCAAAACAACGAAGCTGTTGACGCTGTAAAAGAAGCAAGAATGAAGGCATTGTCTGGGCTACTTATGACAGGCATTGCCGCGTCGGTAGGTGGTGTTATTTGGGGGCCACAGGGCGCGGCCACAGCAGCCCAAAAAACGCTTCAATGGATATATGAAAATTATCCACCCGGAACCACTCATAACAGTAGTCGATGTCAATTGGTCGCTGACGCAGAACAAAAAGCGAAGGAACTGGCCGGTGTCATTGACACAGTCACAAAAGAAATAAGCCAGCTCAAAGCTGAGCTGGCTTCACTCTATCAACCTATCAAAAGACAAGAACCCTGAATTTAAATCAGAGCTTCTTGAATTCGCCGCGGCGATTTTTTGAGTATGCGGCTTCGTCGTGACCTTCAACAGCAGGGCGCTCTTCGCCGTAGCTGATTGTTGTCACTGTTCCAGCAGGAACGCCTTCAGCGGCAAGTGCATCTTGAATTGCACGTGCGCGTTTCTCGCCGAGCGCAAGGTTGTACTCGTTGGAGCCACGCTCGTCACAGTGACCTTCGATCTGAACCTTAACAGGTGCTCCTGTGTTCGCCTTCAATACAGCGGCGAGCTTACGAAGTTTGTCGGCTTCAGAAGCTTTTACGGTGTAGCTGTCGAAGTCGAAGTAGATTGTTTCCGAAGCGAAATCTGCCGTATCGAGCGTAGTAGCAGCGGCGGGTGGTGCCACTGGAGCAGGAGCAGCTGTTGGCGCAGCAGTTGCAGCGGCTTGTGCAGCCTTGGAGTCCGCGAGTGTGGGCATCGGTGCCTTCTTCTTAGAGCAGGCGACCGCGGCCAGAGCAACCGAACAGAGAGCGACATGGCGCAATGTGAATGCCATAATTGGAAACTCCTCAGTGAAACGGCGGCACTTGGGATCAAAAAAGGCCTCGAAGTAAGCCAACGATCTCTGTGCCATAAATCCTATCTGTCAAACTATTCAACACCTTAAATTTGTCAACTCTACGGAGCCACTTTGTGACTTGCCCACTCAAAAGTTCTGGTGTATCGACGGGGTTCACTTGGAAAGTCTCAGCACGAGGCATGTCACCGGAGTCGTACTATGTCTACAGAATCAAAGAAAATTGTCGCTCAGAGTCGAACACTCTCGACCAAGGGCGCACTGCGCGAAATGCGTATCAATGGCCTTATTCCTGCAACCGTTTTCGGTAAGAATGGCACTAAGAACATCGCTATCCCGGTGAAAAACCTTCCAAAACAGCACACACGTTCGTCTTTGGTAGCACTGGAAGTTGATGGCAAGGCACTCACAGTCCTTATGAGAGACGTTCAAGTCGACCCCCTCAAAGACACGCCCATCCACATGGACTTTCAGGAAGTCGCACCAACAGAAATCGTAAAGTCCAAAGTTCCCCTGAGTTTCGTTGGACTGACTCGCGAACAAGAGAAGGAAGGTTCTTTCAAGGTGCTCATTCGCTCTTTGATGGTGAAAGGTCCTGCAAACAAATTGCCTGAGACACTCACAGTCAACGTGGCTCGCTTGAAGGTTGATGAGTCCGCTCACGTGGGCGACCTGACTCTTCCAGAAGGCATCAACTTGGCTTCGTCGCGCAATTTGGCTCTCGCCTCATTGGTCCGCTTCTAATTAGCCATGCATCTTGTTGTTGGCCTGGGGAATCCAGGCTCTCAGTATGAGCTCACGCGTCACAACGTGGGCTTTCTCTTTTTGGATGAATTGGCTCATGCGACTCATAGCCAGCTCAACCAAAATAAATTCAATGGACTCACCTGCCGCGTGAATTGGCAAGGCCACGATTTACTGCTGCTCAAACCGCAGACTTTCATGAATCTTTCGGGTGCTTCCGTGCTCGAGGCAGTGCAATTTTACAAGCTCGCGCCGCAAAACGTCATTGTGGTCTTCGACGATTTGGACCAAACATCCGGAGCTGTTCGATTGCGCACTGGAGGCGGACACGGAGGCCACAATGGTGTTCGCGACATCTTGGCAAAATGGGGTCAAGACGGATTCCACAGGCTCAAGATCGGAATTGGTAAGCCCGAACACAAAACCGCCGTTGTAGGTCACGTTCTTGGGAAGTTCTCGACTCAAGAGCTCGATGATTTAAGGCAAAAAACATTTAAAACTGCCGAAGAACGTTTGCTTGACCTCTTGAAAAGAAGTCGATGAGTCGGCTCAATCTCTGAGTCGAATCCTCATCAGAGCAGGCGTGACGTACTTTTTGAATTGCTCTGGACTCATCTTCTTGCGCTCACGCTCAAAAGCCTGCTGCTGAACAGGTGTCAGTGACTCATAAAATGCAGCAACACACATGAGAAAGTCGTCGTCATTCAGAAATTCACGCTTTGCTGAATTTTCAGGGGCGTTTGAACGAACGACTGTTTTGGACGAAGTCTTGCGCTGAACCAGATCCTGTTCCAGAGGAACGCTCTCGGCCATGGGCACAATTCGCTCGGAACGCGGGAGAACCGGCTTCATTTGAGGCAAACTCACAGCCGAGGTTTCAACCGAAACCTCAGAACGAGGTGAAGTGGAAACCGGAACATCGGGGCGACGGCTCGCTGCCGCAACCGAGACCTCAGAACGAAGTACAACGTCGGAATTCTGAACTTCAGCGCGAAGACCAACGTCGGAATTCTGAACTTCTGCGCGAAGACCAACGTCGGAATTCTGAACTTCTGCGCGAAGACCAGTCTGTACATTCGCAGCCGTTAGACCCACTCGACCTGTCGCCGACGAAGTCAGAGTCCCAACAGCATCCTGAGATTTTTGCATAATGCTTGCCAATGCGTGTTCAAATTGAACCGCCTCAAGGGCATGCTGAGACATGCGCCAGCAATGCACTATTCCGCTGTCGGCCAATTTGGGACCGCGGTTCACAAGCTGACGAACACGTTGTTTTGGAGCCTCATTTTCCCAACTGAGAATACCGTGATCATAAAACGACTGAGCTCTTGCTAACTGCTCTTTGTGCAGCCGCGAGAGCTCTCTCTGAGCCAATGCACGACCGCGCCAAACCTGCTCGGCGTCGGATTCAGACTCAAGCCCCGTGTCTTTTTTCATCAACTCAAGACTCAAGTAAGAACATAATTTCTTCGGAGACACCGTGCGACTCAAAGCCTGCAGAACATCGGGTTGCAAGCTCACTAACGATGCGCTCAATTTTCCAAGTGTTCCAAACTCAGGCTGAACTGTTTGCGCAGATGCAGTGTGTCTAAGCGCAGGCGGAAGCAATTCTTCGGCATCAAGAGTGAAGAGACGGCGCGGATCGCGAGTGAAAGTCACGAGAAGAGTTTCGGGCATCCGCTGTTTAACGACTACATTTTCGACAATCTGAACAAGTCCAACAGAATCAAGAGCGAGCTGTTGAGATACATTTCCGGGATTTTTAGCCCGACGAGTCTGTTGTTTTGATGAAACGCTACGCGCACGCTGAACGCGCAATGCAGAACTCAGATACTCGGTTAGAAACTCACGTTGTGCCTGAACTTCTGAAGATGTTCCACGCAAAATTCGTGTCAGGTCGAGCTCAACCGTGAAATGATCGGAGAATTCCGTCCGACTCACCTGAGCAAAGAGCTCGGTCCACAGCAGCACAACCAGTGGAAAATTTTTGGGGGTAATCGAAGGGCCACTCAGGACCCAGTCATCTTCTTCGATGGAAAGCTCAAGCGTCAGCAGTTCGGAATCTTTAAGAAGCCACTGACTCATCACACCAATCAACCACCATCGAGGACAGATAACTCGTTTACGCAGGGCATAAGCCGCAGCCTCTAGACCCTGAGGAAATGCCTGAGCCAACGGCGCAACGAAAGACCCGCCCACACCAAAGGTTTGGGGCGAATCCAAATGGCTGTCCGCAGCGCTAGGCGCGCTATGATAGAACCGCTCTCTTCGCATCACGATGAGTTCTTACTAGTGAATGATTTTAGATGACTTGGTAGCATGAGTCGAAGCATGTCTGCAACAAGTTTAGCCTGCGAATCAAACTCAATTTCGACCCGCATTCCGCTCTTTAATTTCTGCAGATTGGTATGCAAAAGAGTGTGAGGAATAAGCATTATTTCCAGCCACGGATTTTGCCCTTCGCAAAAGCAATCAGCAATTGTGAGCGACACTCCGGCAATAGCAACGGAACCTTTTTTGAGAACATAATGCGCGAATTCGGGGGCGAATCCGATACGCAAACACCAAAAGCCATCGGATGTTGGTTCGTGACTCAAGACCGTAGCGAGTGCATCGACGTGTCCTGAAACAACGTGTCCGCCAAGAGCATCTCCCATGCGCAAAGCCGGCTCGAGATTTACAATTTCCCCAACGCCAGAGAAATCAAATTGACCGAACCGTGTGAGAGCCAAAGTCTGCGGACCAGCTTCAACTGTAAACTCAAAAGTAGAGTCTGAATTTTCTGACTTCACATCGATAACGGTGAGACACGCACCGTTGCAAGCAACACTGGCTCCGATGTCGAGATCTTTCAGCGGAAGTTTTGTTGCAATTGAGAAGAGTACCGAGTCGGCGCGTCTTTGCCACGAGCGAATTGTTCCCACGTCGCGAATCAGACCAGTGAACACGGTCCCACCCTCCATGTGTTGACGACAGAAGACTCTGTTTACTGGAGGGTGTCAGAGTTCTCAAGATCAGCTTGTAACTTATTAAAGCGCGAATTTT
>CAYWSV010000049.1:6450-19139 GCA_964460155.1 uncultured Oligoflexia bacterium
CGAATTGTGCGCAAGTCTCTTGAGCTCGCGCACAAAATCTTCGGGGTCCGAAAATGCGCGATAAACAGATGCGAATCGAACGTACGCCACCGGATCCAAGTGACGAAGGACATCGAGAACCAACTCGCCTATGGCCTGCGAGGTGATCTCACGGTCCTCACGTTGGCTGGCTGTGAGCTCGACATAATCAGCAATACCCTCGAGCTCTTTGGCCATGACAGCGCGTTTCTGACACGCCACACTCATGCTTCGCATCAACTTTTGCCTGTCAAAAGGCTCGCGAGAGCCATCGCGCTTGACGACGTAAACAGGCAATTCTTCGGCACGCTCGAAGGTTGTAAAACGATAGTTGCAGTTCTGGCATATACGTCGGCGACGGACCGTCAGTCCGTCTTTGCTTTCACGACTTTCGAGAACTTTCGTCTCTTCACTTTTGCACTGTTTGCACTTCATCTCTGCACCCTCCGAGCCTAAAATGGCTCAGTTAGGACCGGGGACCGAATATCCAGCTTTCGCGAAAACTCCGTCATAGAGTGGGTATGTATGACACAATTTATGCACAATTGTCATGGCCTGAGGGAGCTTGTCTTCGCTCGCTTCCAAAGCCATTGAAATTGCAAGACCTAGCTCGCTCATATCCTGAGGCTTGAGTCCTCGGGTTGTGATAGCCGGAGTCCCGATGCGGATGCCGCTCGTCACCATAGGCTTGCGAGTTTCGCCCGGCACCGTGTTTTTGTTCACAGTCAGCCCGATGCGACCCAAACGCTCCTCTGCATCTTTACCGCTGAGGGGGGATTCACGAAGATCGATAAGCATCAGGTGATTGTCCGTACCTCCGGACACAAGCTTAAGCCCACGAGACATAAGGTCTTCAGCAAGTGCTTTCGCGTTCGCCACTACGGACTCTGAATACTGACGGAATTGCGGAGTTAAAGCCTCGCCAAAAGCGACAGCCTTTGCTCCAATCACGTGCATCAATGGACCACCCTGAACACCCGGGAAGACAGCCTTGTCGATTGCCTTGGCATGCTCAGATTTGCACATAATCAGACCACCGCGTGGACCACGGAGAGTTTTGTGCGTTGTGGTTGTAACAAAATCTGCAAAAGGAACTGGACTTGGATGCACACCAGCCGCAACAAGCCCCGCAATGTGAGCCATATCAACCAACAAAAGCGCACCAACCTCATTTGCAATCTCGCGAAAAGCAGCGAAATCGATGACGCGCGGATATGCGCTGGCTCCAGCAATAATCAGGCGTGGCTGTGTAGCTTTTGCTTGTTGGCGCACGAGATCGTAGTCCAAACGACCGTCTGATTCTCGAACGCCGTAAAATTCAGCTTTATAAACAAGTCCCGACATGTTCACAGGCGAGCCGTGGGTGAGATGTCCACCATGAGACAAGTTCATACCCAGAATTGCATCACCCGGCTTCAGGCAAGACAAAAACACAGCCTGATTGGCCTGCGCACCGCTGTGCGGCTGAACATTAACGTGCTCTGCTCCATAAAGAGCTTTGGCTCGCTCGATAGCGAGATTTTCGACTTCATCAACATGCTCGCAGCCGCCGTAGTAACGTCGACCGGGATACCCTTCCGCATATTTGTTACTCAGAACACTGCTCAGGGCTGCAAGAACAGCAGGACTCGCCACATTCTCTGAAGCGATGAGCTCAAGTCCGTCTGACAGACGACGTGCCTCGGAACTCAGGATTTTGGCAACTGCCGGATCACTGTTCTCAAGAATAGCGCGGCTGGTTGAGAGAATTGGATTCATAATTAGTCCTCCTCACGCAGATCAGCGATGGGAATCGTTGTTGGTCGCAAAATTCGACAAACGCTTTTCAATGGTTCCGATTTTATTCAGGCGAGTCCGATGACGGCCTTCCTCGAAATCGGTGGTCAGCCAAATTTTCACAAAATCAACAGCACGCTGGTGATTGATTGTGCGTGCACCCAAACACAACACGTTGGCATCGTTGTGAGCACGACTCATACGGGCCGTAAATTCATCAAACACTTGTGCAGCGCGCACTCCCGGAAATTTGTTAACCGAGATGCACATGCCAATACCGGTTCCGCAAATGAGAATTCCGCGGTCAACTCGACCACTGGCAACCTCGGAGCCGACGATATCGGCATAATCAGGGTAATCAACGGAGCCCACAGAATCTGCAGCGACTCCGTAGTCGAGAATCTCGTGGCTCGTGAGGTTCAAAAATTCAAGAATATAAGATTTTAGTTCTTTTCCGGCGTGATCTGATGCGACGGCAATCTTCATGACGTGATTCATCCATGAATAAGGTGCGACAAAAAGCGAAAAGGCACCCGAAGGTGCCCGTTTACTCTAATTAAAGCTTGCTGCCGATGAACTTTACAGCATCACCGACGGTCTTGAGCCGCTCGGACTCTTCATCAGAGATGCTCGTTCCGAACTCTTCTTCGATTTCCATGAGGAGTTCCACAATGTCCAAAGAATCTGCACCGAGGTCTTCCTGGAAGCGCGAAGCCGCCGAGACGTTCTTTTCTTCGATGTTCAGCTTTTCTGCCACAATCTTGATAACTTTCGCCTCTACAGTTTTGCTGTCCATGTAGACATCTCCTTTTCGTTGAGTCGTTTGACCCGCTCTCCTTACCAAAGGAGCGTCTCAAAATCAACGCACTCTAGTGATTTGATTTATTTCGTTTATACTCATCAAGAACCGGATTCGCTGGCCCAGGGGGTAGACATGCGGGTGGTATTGGCGCTCGACAAATTCAAGGGAACGCTCACTTCGCAGCAAGCAAATGAATGTCTTGCCGAGGGCATTCGTCAGCGGAATCCAAAAATCGAGGTTGCGCTTAGACCCATGGCCGATGGCGGCGATGGCACTGCAGCAACGCTTTCAACATACATGGGTCTTGAAGCAATGCGCGTCGAGGTTCCGGACCTGTATGGAAAGCCGACCGAGGCTCACGTTTACTGGCAGAACAGCCGCCGGGTGGCGATCATCGAAACCGCCGAACTTCTGGGCACGAACAGAGCTGTGGCACACAAAAGCGATACTCTAAAAGCCACAACAACTGGTCTGGGACAGCTCATCAAGAAAGCTTTCGATCTGCGACCAGCAGAAATCTGGATCGGTGTTGGTGGAACAATGACCGTTGATGGCGGCTGGGGACTCGCGCAGGTCTTTGGCCTGAGAGCTCAGGATATGGACGGAAATGACCTTCCTCCCTCCTTGGCCAATGCGGGCAAGATCAACGTTATTTCCCGCAATCCAATTCCTGAATTTATGATGAAGACAAAAATTGTGGCTCTTTGTGATGTGCTCGCTCCAATCGTGGGCCCCGGCACTCGAATGGCGGACTTCCTCCCGCAAAAAGGCATCAGCGCAGCTCAGATTCCCGAAGTTGAACAGGCCATGAAACAGTTCTGGGGCCATCTGCAAAAATCGAATCCCTTTGTGCCGAACTTGGAAAGTCCTTTTACCGGCGCCGGTGGTGGGCTGTGTTTGGGTTTGGCTGCAATATTCCCGAACTTCTCCATGGAATTAGGTGCCTCACGAATTGCTCGCGTCGCCGCCCTTGCTCAGTGTTTTCAGGGTGCGGACTTGGCTGTTTGCGGAGAAGGATGTTTGGATAGCCAGACGTTGTCGGGCAAGGCCCCACAGGTCGTCGCTCAAGTTGCCAAAGAACACGGTGTGCGTATCGCTGGCGTCTTTGGTCGCATTTCAGGCGAGCAAAACAAACTGCTTGGTGAGCTTGGCATCAGCCATTCTTTTGTCATTACTGGTCACCAATTGATGCACGCATCTTCGGAACTGACCCGACTCAGCAAAAGCCGATTCCATGAAATTGGAATCGAAATTGCCCATTTGGTTGAAGCCAGTGCAAAAAAGAATTCCAAACACTCAAGTTAAAAAAAGCAAAATCAAAGATGCGCAGACGGCTGAGCTCTAACACCAAAGAGAAAGCGGCTGCGTTGGCTGTAGTCTTTTACAGAAAACCACTGATCACGCGGGAATTCCCAAACTGGGCGCTGGCAAGCTAAAGACTGCATCGGGTTCACAAAATCAAAACCGCAAGGCGCGTTGATTTCCTGAGCAAGAATTTCAGGATGAGAAAGTCCAAGTTCAAACCCAACAATTCCTGCCGTCGACAACAGACCCGAGGTTTTCAAAACCTTTATGAGACGCTGCGGGAACTGCCACCCCTGCTCCCCGCCAATAAGGGCAAGCTTGGGTTCAAATTGCTTGACCGAAGGGTCGCATTCACTCCACTCCGCTTCCGATACATAAGGCGGATTACTCACAATAATGTCGAAGGGCGAATCACCCATGTTTTTATAGGTCGCAGCATCGAGTGCGTCACCCTGCATCCAAATAACGTTGTCGATTTTGTTGCGAGTTGAATTCAAACGAGACACGTCTAATGCATCGGTAGAAACATCCAGACCAATGACCTCGGCTGCAGGAAAAAACTTCGCCAAAGCCAAAGCCAGACAACCAGATCCCGTGCATATATCAAGGATGCGGCGCGGCTGACGCTGCTCGTGACGACAAACAGCCAAAACAAGATCGAGCAGTGTTTCTGTTTCCGGGCGCGGAACTAAAACACGGCTGTCGACGTAAAGGTCGAGGTCGTGCCAAAATTTCTGGCTCAACAAGTACGCCACAGGTTCACCGCTGAGACGTCTGCGCACAAGTTCGCGCAGCGAGGATCTCTCGCTTTCAACCAAAGGGCGATCGAGCTGAGTGTAGATTTCGACTTTTGACAAAGACAAAACCGAACCAATGAGTAATTGTGCATCTAAAAGAGGAGTTGGGAGCTGAAGATCGGCAAACTTTTGCGACGTCCAATTGAGTACGTCGCGCACGGTCCAAATTTCGCTCTGACGACTCATTTTTACCCCAATTCCCGTTCGGCCTGTTCTCTGAGCATCTGCTCTTGGTCGAATGCAGCAAGCCGCGAGAGCATATCACCGATATCGCCCTCCATGAAATCTCCAATGGCGTGCGTCGTATGGTTGATTCGATGGTCCGTGACACGACTCTGCGGGAAGTTATACGTGCGAATTCGCTCGGAGCGATCGCCGCGGCCAACCTGCGACTTACGTTCGGCTGCAAAGGCCTTTTCTTGCTCGATTTGCGCTTGCTCAAGCAGCTTTGCCTGCAAAATCTTCATTGCCTTGGATTTGTTCTTCAGCTGAGAGCGTTCATCCTGACACGCCACCACAAGTCCCGTCGGAAGGTGCGTGATTCGCACAGCGGAGTCGGTTCTGTTCACATGCTGACCGCCCGCACCACCTGCACGGTAGGTGTCAATCCTGAGTTCGGTTTCATTGATGCTGACTTCAACGTCTTCGGCTTCAGGCAACACAGCCACCGTGACTGTTGACGTGTGGACGCGTCCCTGACTTTCGGTGGCGGGAACACGCTGCACCCGATGCACGCCACTCTCATACTTCAGAGTGCGGTAGACATTTTCACCAGAAATGAGAGCGATGACTTCTTTTACGCCACCCAACTCATTTTCATTGAGAGACATCAGCTCGACCTTGAGACGGTGACGCTCGCAGTAGCGGGAGTACATCCGAAAAAGCTGACCAGCGAAAAGACCTGCTTCGTCGCCGCCCGCACCCGCGCGAATCTCCAAAAACACGTTGCGGCTATCGTTGGCGTCTTTGGGCAAAAGTAAAATGCGCAGATCATGCTCTTTACTTTTGAGATGCTCTGAAAGCTGCGAGAGTTCCTCTTGAGCGAGTTCAGCAAATTCAGCGCCGCCTTCTTCAAGCAGGTGCGTTGCATCATCGATTTGCTTTTGAATAGATTTGAATTCGCGAAATGCAGTTATCGTTTCGGTGAGCTCGGAGTGTTCTTTGCTGAGCTTGCGAAACTCGGATGCGTTTCCAGACACGGAGGGCTGCTGGAGTAAATTTTCGATTTCCAGAAACCGCCGCTCGAGTCGGGCAAGTTGATCCACCAGCGCCATTCGGACACCTTCTGGAGTTTGACTGAACGAAATAAAGCCCACGCGAGGTGGGCCTTATTCAATGATCAACCGAAATTACTTCGCTGGAGCTGTTCCAGCCTTAGCGTACTTACGGTTAAAGCGCTCGATACGACCAGCCGTGTCCACAACCTTGTGCTTGCCCGTGTAGAACGGATGGCAGTTGGAGCAGATATCGACCTTGAGCTGGTTCTTTACGCTGCGGGTCTGGAAAATATTTCCACAAGCGCAAGAGACTTCACAGGGACCATACTTTGGATGGATTGAATCTTTCATGACGGAACCTCTTCTTAGGCCAGTGGCGTGTACACCGGCAGGCAAATCTATTCTGAAGGAACAGTCTGAGCGCAAAAGCCTCACAACATGCCCTAGAGCCGAGCGGAGGTAGCACAGAGGCTGGAGGGGGTCAACAGGGTTGTGAAAGCCTCGGCTTCTTTTAAGTGACTATTTTACACTTGAGTCGTTTTCATGTATCGAAAAGCACAGATTAAGGCTAATCGACCACCGTGGAAAATTCCGCCAGAGGGGGCCCCGCAGATGACTCTCGTTTACTTTTTTGGACAAGGTAAAGCTGACGGCAACGCACAAATGAAAGCCGAATTGGGTGGCAAAGGGGCGAACCTTGCTGAAATGACAGCACTTGGCCTCCCTGTTCCTGCAGGATTCACTATCTCCACGTCGGTCTGTATGGACTTCCTCGCCCAAGGTGAAAAATTTCCACCTTCGCTCGAAAACGAAGTTCAACAAGCTCTCGAAAAAACAGAGCTGGCCATGGGCGCCAAGTTCGGAAGCAACGAAGCCCCTCTCCTTGTGAGCGTACGCTCGGGTGCGCGGGTCTCGATGCCCGGAATGATGGATACGATTCTGAACCTTGGCCTAAACGACACTGTCGTTGAAGCTCTTGCGCGCAAGTCCAATAATCCACGTTTCGCCTACGACAGCTACCGCAGATTCATCCAGATGTTTGCCAATGTGGTGAAGGGACTCGACTCACACATTCTCGAGGACGCACTCGAAAATTTGAAACAACACCGTGGGGTCGTCGATGACACCGAGCTCAATGCTCAAGATCTTCGACACCTCGTTGAAGACTTTAAAGAGATTTACCTCCGCGAGCTTGGTGAGGCTTTTCCTCAAGATCCTAAAAAACAACTGTGGGCGGCGATTGGAGCTGTGTTCCGCAGCTGGAATTGCAACCGAGCAAAGAAGTACAGAGAGATTCATAATATTCCGAACGATTGGGGCACCGCGGTAAATGTGTGCGCCATGGTGTTCGGCAACATGGGCGAGTCCAGCGCGACGGGAGTTTGCTTTACCCGCGACCCCTCGACAGGCGAAAACGTTTTCTATGGCGAGTACCTCATCAACGCACAAGGCGAAGATGTGGTGGCCGGCATTCGCACACCAAAGCCACTCTCTGCTCTGCAAAAAGAGATGCCGAGCGTCTATGAACAACTCAATGGCGTGCGCAAGATCCTCGAACGTCACTACCGCGATGTTCAAGATATCGAGTTCACGGTTCAGGAAGACAAACTTTGGTTATTGCAAACACGTAACGCCAAACGGACCACTCAAGCTGCGCTGAAGATTGCGGTTGATATGGTTGGAGAAGGATTGCTCACGCAAAAAGAAGCCATTCTTCGAGTTAAGCCGAACGAACTTGAAAAGCTTTTACACCCCACTCTCGATCCGCGCGCACACCGTCAGGTGATTGCGAAAGGCTTGCCAGCCTCGCCCGGTGCTTGTTCGGGGCGTGTTGTGTTCGACTCCAAAGATGCAGAAGCATGGGCTGCTCGCGGCGAATCCGTCATTCTCATCCGCGACGAAACATCACCCGAAGACATTGGCGGAATGCATGTCTCGAAGGGCTTTTTGACGGCCCGCGGCGGTATGACTTCTCATGCCGCAGTGGTTGCACGTCAAATGGGTAAATGCTGTATCGCAGGCTGTGGGGCACTGCAGATTTCTGCTAAAGATCGGTACTTCAAAATTGGAAAACTTGAAGTTTTTGAAGGTGACTGGCTCACCCTTGACGGCTCCTCGGGAGAAGTCATGCTGGGTAAAGTTAACACTCGCGAAGCAGATTTGAGTCCCGAGTTTTCAACTTTCCTCGCATGGGCCAAGGAACTGGGCAGCATGAACGTCCGCGCGAACGCAGACACTCCTCGCGACGCTATCGCCGCGCGCGAATTCGGAGCGGAAGGAATTGGTCTGTGTCGCACAGAGCACATGTTCTTTGATGAAACTCGTTTGCCCGTTGTGCGCGAAATGATTCTCGCTCAAACCAACGAGGAACGGGCGCGCGCTCTGGCGAAGCTTCTTCCATTTCAACGACAAGACTTCGTTGAAATCCTCAAGGCCATGCAAGGATTCCCGGTCACCATCCGTCTTTTGGATCCACCTCTGCATGAATTTCTCCCCCAAACGGATCGAGACATTCAGACTTTGGCAGGACAAATCGGCATGAAGGCTGAAGACATTCGCTCTCGTGTCGCTCAGTTGCACGAAGCCAATCCAATGCTCGGCCACCGCGGATGCCGTTTGGGTATCAGTCATCCTGAAATTTACGAAATGCAGGTGTGTGCAATTGCGGAAGCCACCGCGCGTTTGCACGCGGAAGGCATTGTTGCCAAGCCTGAAGTGATGATCCCTCTCGTCGGACACGCACAAGAGCTGAAATGGCTGCGTGACCGCTTGGAATCACTCGCGATTGAAACATACAAAACAGCAGTGTCAGCACTCAACGTCACAGCTCAAACCGAAACCATTCCTTTTGGGACGATGATTGAAGTTCCACGCGCCGCTTTGACTGCCAACCAAATCGCTGAGCATGCCGATTTCTTTAGTTTCGGCACCAACGACCTCACACAAACAACGTTTGGTTTTTCTCGCGACGACAGCGCTCCGTTCCTCAAGGTCTATGCCCGAGAAAATATTCTCAACGACGACCCGTTTGCTGTGGTCGACACCGAAGGTGTGGGTCAGCTCATTCAATGGGCAGCTGAAAAAGGCCGTTCACGCAAACCGAATTTAAAGGTGGGTGTGTGCGGAGAACATGGTGGAGATCCTAAATCGATTGAGTTTTTCAACCAAGTCGGCGTTAACTACGTCAGCTGTTCGCCCTATCGCGTTCCAGTTGCGATTCTGAGCAGCGCGCAGGCTGCGCTGCACTAAGAGTTGTTATGCAGCAAACAAAACGTCCTCATCCCGCATTGAGTTTTTCGAAGGCGCAACTGCGCTCGGTGAAAGTCGGGGATGAGGACTTTTCTGTTTGGATGGCACCCGATATTGATCAGTTACTCAATGACTTCATTGAAACATCGCAAGCCGAGGGCGACGCTTTGGGTCAGCAGAGATGCCCATTCGGCGCAGTTCTCTGGCCCAGCGCAAGAGCGCTTTGGCAATGGCTGAACACCTCACCTGAACGCTGGGCAATGGTGGCACGTGACAAAAATGATTCTCAAGTTCGAGCTCTCGAATTGGGCTCGGGTGTTGGTTTTTTTGCAGCTCTGCTTTCAGCTCAGACTCAATGGGCAATTACCGCATCAGATTATGAGCCAGCTTACGAAGACTACCTGCATGCAAACTGTAAACTTCACAATGCACCACGAGTACCATTCCTGACATTGGACTGGTGCGAACCCACTCCAGAATCTTTGAAACACAGCTTTGATTTAATCATCGCCTGTGATGTCTTCTATGATGACTCGCATTTGGACAGTGTGCCACGAATCGCTGCTGAGCTTCTCAAACCCGAAGGCACTCTTGTGTTGGCTGACCCAGAGAGATTTCGATTTCGCTCGGCTCTTGAGAAACTCAATCAACACTTTGGGACTGTGAATTTACACACAACAAGTATTGAACATTCCTTAGACGAAGCGATTAAAAGTGGAGTCGTGAATCCAAGAATACGGCGAACAGACGTCCAAATCGTTCACTGCCAAAATCCTCTCACCTAAGACACTCAATTCATTCTGTCCTTGTTAACATATCGATGTTTTCCCAAAAATGAACAGGGGAGCCGTCGTGCAAGGCAACAGGAAGAAAAAATTTAAAGTACATGCATGGTACATCGGTGTTCTCATTTGCGTCGTCTTCTTCATTGCCAACATTTGGCAGATCAGGGACACAGCGACTTCTGCTGACGGCCAGTCTCAAGGATTTTTTGGATTTCTCGAACGCACAATGTTTGACTACAGGATCCGCAGCCGTGGAACCCGTGCCATGTCTGAAAAAGTTGGACTTCTCGCGATTGATGAAAAAAGTATTTCGAAATTTGGACGATGGCCATTTTCACGGAGTGCCTACGTCGACGCATTGAAAAATTTAAAAAGTGCGGGCGTGCGCTGGATTGGCTTTGACGTGATCTTTTCCGAGCCTGAAAAGATGACTCTTCAAGACGCTCTCGAGCCCATGCAGAGCATCCTCAAAGTCAGCGTTTCACCCACGGGTGTGCTTGATCCACGCAGGTTTGCAGAAGGTCTCTCGAAATTAATCGAGGCAGCTCCTGCAGACCAAGCATTTGCTGAGGCAATCGCTGAATTTGAAAACATTGTGCAGGCGTATATTTTTTTTCCTGAGGATCAGGCTCAAGGACTTGAACGAGAATGGAAAGAGGGGCGTGAAGCATTAAATCGAAATCTTGTAGATATCATTGAAGCCAAGAATCAAGAGCCCTCGGTTCAAGGAGATGTCTTTGCGCTGGTGAACCCCTCTGTCATTCTCGGACCCAAGCCGATTCTAGGGTTTATCAACAATGAATTCGATAAAGATGGTCTTTTTCGACGGTATAAACTTATCCAAGAAATACCGGGAGGGAAGCCAAATTCAGAAAAGAAGTTTGTGCCGAGCCTTGGGCTCCAATTGGCTGCAAAATACCTTAACAAAAAGATCAGTGTCATCTCTGATGAGTCCAGCGAGCGTATTGCATTGGTCGATCCTTCCGGACAGGCAACGTCTATTCCCCTGACGGGTGCAAATGGAACAATGCTCATTAACCACTACGGTGAGCATCAAATCGCGTCAAATAAATCCTCTCCAAGAATTATTTCTTTGGCAGACGCAGCAGAGAACATCATTCCTAAGCCCGTCCCGGACATTTTGATTTTGGGTTCAACGACAGTTGGTGCTGATGATAAAAGACCATCCCCACTGAACCCCTTTGCAAATGGTGTCGAACATCATCTTGCCGCTGTCGAAAATATTCTGCGCAACGATTTTCTTTTACGGCCGATGTACTACTCACTTAACGAACTCATCTTTTCATTGATGGGTGGTTTGCTTCTCTGCCTTCTACTCACAAGAGCCGGTGCGAGCGTTTCACTCTTGATTCTCATTGCATCGCATGCGCTTTTGGAATTTATCGACAGAAAATTCATTTTCTCAAATAATCACATCATCAACTTCGGAACTTTTCACCTGCAAAATGCCTCTATTTTTCTCAGCATGACGCTTTATAAATACTTCATTGAAGAACGAGAAAAACGCGAGATCAAAGGGGCATTCCAACACTATCTCAACCCTGCAGTTATTAATCAGGTGCTCGAGTCTCCTGATGGATTAAAACTGGGTGGTGACAAACGAGAACTAACGGTGTTTTTTTCCGACGTTCGTGGCTTTACCAGCATCAGCGAGATTCTCTCACCCGAAGCTCTTGCCGGATTGCTGAACGAGTACTTTACGCCGATGACACGCATCGTCTTGGATTCGGGTGGGCTGCTCGACAAGTATATCGGGGACGCGTTGATGGCTGTTTGGGGAGCTCCTTTGCACACCCCCGACCATGCTGACCGTGCTCTGGATTCCGCGCTCAAAATGCTGGACGCCTTAGATGAATTGAGGTCCACATGGGCCACGCGAAATCTTCCAGCCATAGATATTGGTTGTGGAATCAATACTGGGCCCATGGTTGTTGGAAACATGGGCTCGGATCTTCGCTTTGATTACACAGTTCTTGGCGATGCGGTGAATCTGGGTTCACGGCTTGAGGGAATCACAAAGGAATATGGCGTCAGAATTGTTTGCTCGGACAACACAAAAAAACAACTCCAGAAACCAGAGAGATTTATCCTGCGCGAACTCGACTGGATTAAAGTTAAAGGAAAAAATGAGCCTGTCACCATTTTCGAAGTCATGAGATTTAAAGCCGAAGTAAAAGACAAGACTCTGATGATTCGTGACCTATTCGAAACTGGGTTGGCGAAATATAGAAAACATGAATTTAGCGAAGCACAATCAGACTTTCTCAAGGTTCTTCAGATCTCACCACAAGACGGTCCGGCGTCCGTCTTTCTCGAGCGGTGCGAATACTTTCTTGAAAATCCTGTGTCGACAGATTGGGATGGCATTTGGATCATGAAGAGCAAGTGACTGTTAGCGTGGTCAAGGCGTTCACGACGAACGTGAGAGTGCAACCAGCGACTACTCGGACACTTCGTCGGATAAGTTTTTCGTCTTCAGTGCGCTCTGCAACTGCTGCAGAAACTCTGCGTCGTAATCAGCAGCAATGACAGAATCGTCCACTTGAGCTCCTGAGGCAAGAAACTGCACGGCAAGCTGCAGAAAACGTCGATCTTGACCATCTTTAAGCGCGCCAGCAACACTGCGAAAATTTTCCCACTTCAAATTGAGTGTGGTCTTTTCGTCAATTGTGAATTCGGTGGGAAGTGACCCACTGCATTCGAGAAGAGTGGCATTGCG
>CAYWSV010000050.1:0-19000 GCA_964460155.1 uncultured Oligoflexia bacterium
TCTCAAACAGACTGGTCGGCAGATTCGCTGGCAAAATATCGATCGTATTTAATTGGATGTGATATTTTTTAATTGTTTGAGAGTCCTCAGGGGGAATTATGGACGCATTTCCATTTCTTGGTGATTTGGTCACCGTTGCGACCGTGGCCGCTGGGGTTGCGCTCATTCTGAGCCGACTCAAGATTCCAACCATTGCCGGATTTCTTGTTGCTGGAGCTCTGCTAGGGCCGCATGGACTTGCGCTCGTCAGGTCGCAGGAATTTATTGAAAAGCTTTCAGAGATTGGTGTTGTTCTTCTTTTGTTCACCATCGGTCTGGAATTTTCGCTGCAGCGTATTCGAGATATTTTTCGTCAGGCTGCCCTCGGTGGGCTTGCGCAGATCGCATTGACAGTTGGAGTGACGTACGTCATCGCCCGCGGTTTGGGTGTGTCGGCAGGTCAAAGCCTTTTTTATGGATTTCTTTTCGCTCTTTCGAGTACGGCCGTTGTTCTGCGTGTGTTGGCCGAGCGTGGCGAAAGTGATGCCCCACATGGCCGGTTTATTATCGGCACTCTCATTTTTCAGGATTTATGTGTCGTCCCAATGGTGCTGATCATTCCGCTTTTGGCCGCAGGTCAGTCTGTTGCCGACGGTACACTCCAAATCAGCTACGCTTTGCTCAAAGCGTCTGCGATGATTATCGGGACTTTCGTTCTGGCGCGTTTCATTGTTCCACGAGTTTTTGCAGCAGTCGATGCGAGCCAGAGTCGGGAAATTTTTCTTCTGACTGTGATTTGTCTTTGTCTTGGCACAGCATGGCTCACATCGATGGTGGGACTTTCGCTCGCCTTGGGCGCTTTTTTGGCTGGCATGATCGTTGCCGACACGGAATATGGGCATCGTGCCATGGGTGATGTTCTTCCTTTGCGTGATGCGTTTTTGAGTTTGTTTTTTGTCTCTTTGGGTATGCTTTTCGATAGTCGACTCTTGGTTGCTCAGCCGCTTGTTATTGCGCTTTTGCTTGCCGGATTCCTATTGCTCAAGGGCCTTCTTGCAACCTTATCTGCAATGGTTATGCGCTTTCCTGCGCGCGTTGCGTGGCTTGCGGGTGTTGGGCTCGCTCAGTTTGGCGAGTTTGGTTTCGTGTTGACCCAAGTCGCCGTTGATAGTGGCCTAGCCAATCGCAGTGAAGTGCAGCCTGTGCTGACCGCAGGAATTATGAGTATTTGTGTTACCCCACTTCTGTTGAAAATGGCACCGCATTTTTCGGCTGGTGAGCGCATTCTTGCTCCATTGGAACGGCTTCTTGGTGTTAAAGGTGTCGATGCGATCGATCGATCAAGCTCCAGACATTCGTTTAAAGATCACGTGGTTCTTGTGGGCTATGGTGTTGCTGGTCAGCGCTGTTCCGAAGAGCTCAAGGCGCGAAATGTTCCGTTTATTGCCGTGGAGTTAAATTCTAAGAACGTGAGATTGGGCAAAGCGAAAGATTTTCCCGTCTTTTATGGAGATGCATCAAGTCCAGAAGCACTAAGGCACGCGCATCTTCAGTCTGCCAAATTGATGCTCGTCATGATCAACGATCCTCAGGCCGTCTATAGAATTCTTGATTCAGCTCGTCATGTGGCTCGAGATGTTCCCATTCTTGTTCGGACGCATTATGTCATGGATCGGGAGAGGCTTTTGAAGGCTGGAGCAACCGATGTTGTAGTTGAGGAAATCGAAGCTGCACATGCGATTGTTGGACGAATGCTCGCCTACATGGATTGATTTTTGGCGGAATACTGCCACGAAATTACGCATTGTTGAGTTGGATGCTGTGAGCATTGTGCGGAGGACGTTGTGACCTTTGTTTTGTTTGATCAAGTGGCCTCGCATGGTGGTCGGCTCGGGGGCAAGGGAGCTGTTCTTGGATTGCTCGCCTCACAGGGCTTTCCTGTTCCAGCGGGTGGAATTCTGACCCGTCCTCCCTCAAATTCTGACGAATGGAAGAAAGTTCTTGATTGGTGGGAACAACTCGGACGTCCGCTGGTTGCTGTGCGTAGTTCGGCATTGGGTGAGGATTCCCATGAATTGAGTTATGCGGGGCAGAACCAATCGTTTTTAAATGTGCGTGATGAATCTGGTCTGCGCGATGCCGTGCATAAGTGTTTCGAATCGATTCACGGAGAGTCCAGCCGAACGTATCGACATTTCTTTTCGCAATCGAAAGTCCAAGAAGGTGAGATGAACGTGGTGATTCAGACGATGGTCAACCCACGCTTCTCGGGTGTTTACTTTTCGAAAGATCCGCGCGGAAAGGTAACATCCTGGATTATCGAGCTCATCGAAGGTTTAGGCGAAGACCTTGTTTCGGGACGCAAAACTCCCGTGTTTATTACTGCGGAAAACCGTGCTGGAATTACGGTGCCCGGGCTCGATACCTTTAATTTTGAGAAAGTTCTCGCGCTCGGTGCGCGTGTTCGAGAGATTTTAGGTTACGAGGTCGACATGGAATGGGCCTTGGATCAAAACCTCGAGGTTCAGCTTTTACAAGCACGACCGGTTACGGCATTGCGAAGTTTATCAACGCAGGCGCGTATTGTTGAAGAAGAAATTCAACGCTTGCGAACAATGTATCCAGACAATCCTGTGTGGGACGGGCAAACCTTCGCCGAGTGGACGGGGTTTCCGAGTTACCTGACGTTTAGTTTGTGGCGAAACGCGTTTTCGCCCCGAAATGCTTTCGGAAATGCCCTGAGAACGTTGGGCTACAGAAGCTTTGCAAGTCGGCCTCTCTCTGAAAGTGAATCAAGGAAAGATTCCTTGCTTGAGCGTGTTTTTGGGCGCGCGTATGTGAATCTCGAGAAACTTTCGAGTCTCTATTTTGGACCCATTCCTTTTACAATGGTTGCCAAGCCCAGACCTCATCTGCGTTTCTCGCTTAAAAAGCTGACTCTGGCGACGATTCTTAACGCCCCTGTGGCCATTCTCATGATGCTGAAAGTGGGTTGGAGTCTGAGCACGCGCCGCTCAGCCTGGCTCACACGCTGCGGCCTTGAGCTCAACGAGTTCCGCAGTTCATCTCAAAACAGCACCACAAATGTTTCTGCCGATATCTACAAAGATTGGCAGACTGAAACGTTGTCTGCTCGCTTGAAAGAGGAAGCCCGCAAATTTTATCAGTCGACTTTGCACTGGCCGCTTGTCCTGATCATTCTCACCGAGTCGTCCATGCAAACGATGACCTCAATTTTGTCGACGATTTTTTGGAAGGCCGAGGCAGAAAGAACATTGCGGCGATGGATGGGGCGTGGATTGCAAACGGTTACGGCCGAAATGACACGGGCCTATCAGGATGCATGCGTGGACCCGCTGCGACAGCCCTTTTTTCTGGCTCAATTCGGGCATCGTGGGCCT
Source organism: uncultured Oligoflexia bacterium (assembly GCA_964460155.1). GTDB lineage: Bacteria > Bdellovibrionota_B > Oligoflexia > Silvanigrellales > Silvanigrellaceae > RFOM01. The sequence continues at coordinate 3,381 of CAYWSV010000050.1, forward strand.
GGAGAATTGGATCTCTCGAATCCTCGCTGGATGGAGATGGGAGAAACGGCCTTTATTGAAGCAGCCCGCCGTGCACAGCAACCTCATTCAAAACCGGTGAGCAGTTCTCCACACCCTCAAGATGTTGAAGAAGAGATTGCGGCATTGCAGAGCTTCAAGCGCGATGTTCTTCTTCATGAGTGGAAATTGCTGAAACAGATGCTCGAATTACGTGAACGCTGGAAAATGGAATTGCTTAAGCCCTATGCGCAAATCCGATTCATGGCTGAGGAGTTGGGTCGGCGGTTGCAGTTGGGCCAAGATGTTCATTGGTTGCGGCTCAGTGAGCTTGAATCAGCAGTCGGCCAAACGCCGTCTGACGTTCTTCCTCGGCTGCGTTCAAAAATTGAAGAACGCAAGGTCCGTTTTGAGGCCTTCAAGCAATTCTCTTTCCCCGAATTTGTCACGATCTCCGAAATTGAGACCATCATTCAGGGAGGTGCCGAATCCACGGCCCAGCAATGGGATGGTCAAGCCCTGAGCCCTGGGGTGGTCTACGGGGAGGTTGTTATTGTGGAAAATCCTCAGGATGCAGAGCCTTCCACCTGGCCCGAAAATGCAATTTTGGTTGCCGAAGCCACTGACCCCGGCTGGACCCCACTTTTCGCTCATGCACGTGGAGTTGTTGTGGACAAAGGTGGTGTTTTGTCGCATTGCGCTATTGTGGCACGCGAGATGAATATTCCCGCGGTCAGTGGGATTCGTCAGTGTCATCGCGTACTCAAGGCCGGAACAAAAATTTGGTTGGATGGAAACAATGGACGCCTCTCTCTTGAATCCTGAAGTTCTTGCCCCAGTCCAGAAACTGATTATTCCGACGGTCATGATTCCCCTCACTGCTGTGACTGTCGCGCTATCGATGATTGCCTCTTTTATTGCTGGTCTTTTTGGAATCCGTCTCAAGACCGAAGGTCCAAGGCGCTTGCTTGAAGTTTTGCTCAAGCCACGTGTTTTGCTGGGTGCGCTCGTCTTGAATCTTGTGATTTTGGGTTCAATTCATGGTTACAACTACGTCAAAAACTATCCGCGTTTTATTTGGACGATTGAACGCCAACAGGCGAAGGCAGCTCAGCCTTCCGATCGCGATTACGGAAATCATCACTCCGTTCTTGGTGAATTCGAGCCCGCACAACGCAGTGCACCTGCTGAGAAGGTCTCGCAGGCACGTTTGCTCTGGAGCCAGACGCTTGCCAAGGGTGCTTTCAGATCGCCCTTGATTGCTGGTGGAAGTGTGTTTGTCGGCTCTATGGATGGCTTCGTTTATGAACTCGATGCGCAGACAGGAAAACAACTGCGCAGCTTTTATATCGGCACTCCTGTGACTCCCGAGCTGACGATTGATGATGGTGTTCTTTATGTGGGCGAGGGTGTTCACGACACTCATTCAGCACGCATTTACGCTTACGATCTCAAGACAGGTTTGCTGAAAGGCGTTTACCAAACCAAGGGGCATACCGAAGGCCAGCCTGTGATTGGTGAACATGCAGGCATGAAACTTTTGTTTGCCGTTGCAGGCGCTGATGGAGTGCACGCCGTGGACCCGAAAACGATGAAAGCCCGCTGGACGGCAAACGATGGGCACATCGATGCTTCTGTGCGTGTTTTTGGAGGACGCGTTTTCGCAGGAACAGGGCGTGAAAAAGGTGATTCAGAGAAAAACCGTTCCTATGCTGTAGCGTACGACTTTGCGAGCGGTGAAAAAGTTTGGAAAATGGAGCTCCCTGCCTCGAGTTGGATGAACCCAGTGATCTGGCGCGAGCATGTGTGTTTTGTATACGGTGAAGTTTATTTTGAGTCGGGTTTGGGTGGTGTTCAATGTTTCAGACAGGATACTGGTTTACCGACCAAATCCTTCAACCTCGCTGCACCTCAAACAACATTGCCCTTGGTGATTAGGGATTCACTGATCACCACCGACAGCAAAGGCGCGGTGTGTTCGATTGATCTCGTTTCGAATCAAACTCAATGGTGTCATAAGGTCGCATTCAAACAGGGCATGAACTTCGCCTCGCCTGTGTATTCTCCCGAAAGAGATGCACTGATATACGCCTCAATGAGTGATGGTCTCTATTTTCTGGATCGCAAGACTGGTCAATTGGTCATGCGTACCGAGCTCAATGATATGAAGACAGTTTATGCTCCTGCCGAAATTTCCGGATTGAATTTTGTCGTGACCGATATCAAAGGGCGCGTGAATTTTTATCACTGATACTGAACGCAAATTGACTTCACGCAGGACGTTATCGTCACCCTGCGCCACTCAGGCGTTCAGCCTGTTTTTCTTTTGTGCGTAACGAGAAAAGTAGACCTACGGCCGCTGCTGGAACGTGAACGATGGCCGCAGAAAGTGCTGTGAGCGCATAATAAACGCAAAGTATAACGAAAACAGGAACAGCCATTTTTTTCCATCGAACACCCAAATAAAGTGAAGCTGCAGCCAACACAGCCCCGCTCATGCCTGCCGCCAAGCTGTGTTGGTCCAAGTAACGATGTGCTGCAAAGCTTCCCAAGAGAGACGCAAGATGGCCCAAAATTAATGTTGCGGACAAGGGACCGGCTCCCAGAAGTTTCTCTGCCGTTGGGAGTGCGATGACGGCAAGGGCACCATTGGTTAAAAAATGCTCTGCATTTGCATGAACAAAAAGACTTGAAATTATATTCAATCCCAAATTTCGCAAAGGTGCATTTGCATCAAATGCCCAGAGCCTCAGCGCTGAGTCGTCTGTGTTATTGAGCGCAAAAACGCTTGCATTGGCATCGTTGATTCCAAGAGCCGCAAAAACCGCACATTGAACAACAAGAAATCCAAGGGTCAGCCAGGGAAGTTTGCTAAGAATTCCAAGGGCGAGCTGACGATCTGAGTTCTGCACCATGGGGCTGTTGAGTCTCCGTGAAGTTGGGCATATCGAAATTCAATGATAAAACCCAAATTGCCGTCTGAAAAGGCGCCGCGGGTCGAACACGTGAGGAGAGAGGCCGACGGATGAGCAAGACACCTGACTTAAAAGATTTGTTTTTGAGCGACGAACTTCTCGTTGAACTTGCCATGCGTGAGCTCAAGGGAAAGCGCCCTCCGCAGCCAAAGTCGCCGGACGTGTTGCCTCCCTCTGCGCACAAGTTGAAAACCAAGTTACAGCGTGAACTCGATGGGCGCGGTTGGACAGCCCGGGATTTGGCCCTGAATATTGGTGTGCCTGCTGCCGAGGCGCAGGCTCTTGCGCGTGGCGGTCAACGGATGACGCCCGAGATTGCAGCCAAGTTGGGAAGAGTTTTTGCAACCTCGCCTGACTACTGGCTGCGTGACGACGATTAACAGCCTCACTCCGCCTTTACAGGTTTTGCCACAAGACTTGCCAATTCGTAGATGAGCCACCCAAGTGGACCGAACATCAACACCAAAACTAAAATTGGGCTCACCCATTTGAAGCTTTGGTTCCGCTCAAGAGCCGACTTCCAAACAGAAAAACCAACGAAAAGATCAAAGCAAAGGTAGTGAATCCATCCGGCTGCAGCTCCCTCGGGGGTTGACATCAGGGATTGAATACCCTCAAGCGTTGGTCTTGCCAGCATTGAAAAAATTTGAGGCGACTGAATGATCGCAGGTACGACCATCAGTGCATAAAGTAGTGCAAAGACATGCATTGGTTTAAAGCGCGGATTGTTAAAGAGTCTTGCCGTAAATTGTTGTCGCGGAATTAAGATTAAGGAAAACCAGAACGGCATAACAAATGCATTGCTGACCATAAAAATTTGCTGCGCCAAATTCACGAGCTCATCCCCTTTTTTTAAAGTGTCGGCTAACTTTTAATATCAGCAAAGTAACGCCTTTACACAGATTGGTGAATCATGAGCTCAGCAGTTGTTTGGCACAAAGCTTTGGCATCACGTTCTGAACTTGCAGACGGAAGGGTAAAAACGGTCACCGTTGGTGGACGAGATGTCTGTCTGACTCATTACCAAGGAAAATTTTCAGCCTTTGAAAATAAATGTCCTCATCAAGGCGGACCGCTGGGTGAGGGCTCCATTGAAAATGGAATGCTCCGTTGCCCCTGGCATGGGTGGGATTATCATCCCTGCACCGGAAAGCCTCCTGCGGGATTTGATGACTGTCTTGAAACATTTCCGGTCAAAGAAGAAAACGGTGCAATTTTTGTGGGCCTCCAGACTGCAGCACCACACGAGAGAACAATTTCAGACGTGATGGTTGAAACGATGATCAATTGGGGGGTCAAAACCGTTTTTGGCATGGTCGGCCATTCGAATCTTGGTCTTGCTGACGCGATGAGACGGCAAGAAAAGAATGGCAAACTCGAGTTCATTGGTGTCAGACACGAAGGAGCAGCATCATTTGCTGCCTCAGCATATGGAAAGCTGACTGCAAAGCCTGCGGCTTGTTTCTCGATTGCAGGGCCAGGAGCGACGAACATGTACACCGGACTTTGGGATGCCAAAGTCGATCGCGCTCCTCTTTTGGCCTTGACGGGACAAGTTGCCACACAGGTCGTGGGAACTGGAAATTTTCAGGAGCTCGATCTGGTTCAAGCATTTTCGACGGTAGCAGTCTTCAATCACCGTGTGCAGAAAGACAGCAAGCACGCAGAGCTCGTTGGATTAGCAATAAAACACTCAATTTTGTGTCGAGACGTCGCTCATCTGACTTTTCCTGATGAGGTCCAAGAATCCCCTGCAGGGAAAGCGACTGCGCCGGGATCTCCTTTGAATCGTATGACTTCAACATCCATCGCGCCTCCTGCGCAATCGCTGTTTGACGCAGTGTCCGAAATCCAAAAAGCGAAACGTCCAGTGATCATCATGGGGCATGGAGCTCGTTTTCATAAACACAAAATTATTGAATTGGCAGAAAAATTAAACTCTCCAGTCTTAACGACCTTCAAAGGGAAAGGACTGATATCGGATACCCATCCTCTGGGCTGTGGTGTACTGGGACGAAGCGGTACACCTGTTGCTTCGTGGTTTATGAACGAAAGCGATTTACTTATCGTCTTCGGTGCATCTTTTTCAAAGCATACGGGAATAAGCTCCTCAAAGCGGATCATTCAAGTTGATGCTGATCCGCTCGCTCTTGCAAAATTTCATCCCATCGAAGTCGCCGTTTGGGGAGATATATCGATAACGGCCGATCTTCTTTTGCAGCAGTTATCTAAAATGCAACATCAAAGTATCGATCAAAGGTTTGAGGTGGCCGAGCGTTGGACGATTTGGCGCAACGAGAAAAGAAAACGACTGCTGGAAAAGTCAAATAAAGGCGTGAGTGCGATAAAAGTTTTTGATGTTATGAATTCTTATGCACCTAAAAATGCGGTCATGTGTGTTGATGTTGGGAATAATGCGTATTCTTTTGGTCGTTATTTTGAGAGCTGCGAACAAGATTTCATAATGTCAGGATACTTGGGATCAATTGGCTTCGCTTTGCCAGCATCAATGGGAGCATGGGCGGCCGTTAAAAGTTCACGTCCGGTTGTTGCTGTTGCCGGTGATGGAGGCGTGAGCCAATATTTATCGGAAATTACCACACTCGTGAAATATAATATCCCAGTAAAGCTCATTATCCTGAATAACAATGAGTTGGGTAAAATCTCAAAAGAACAAAGGTCGGGCGAATTCGAAGTCTGGCAAACATCGCTTATTAATCCGGATTTCTCGTTGTTCGCTCGTTCGTGTGGGGCATGGGGTAAACAGATTCGCTCTGACGAAGAGGTTGAAACAGCATTTCAAGAATTGTTTACGACTTCAGGACCAGCTGTTCTAGAAATTATAACGGATCCAAGTTTGATTTAAATCACCGAATAAAAATCAGGATATTTATATAGGAAAGGTAGCTGCTGTGAAGCCTGTTTCGATTGCGAAATATTCGAAGCTCGAGGATCGCAAGCCGGCCTATGCGCTGGTTTTGTCGGTTGATCTTGTGGTTGTTCGTTTTGATGAAAAAGTAAGTGTGTTTTATGGCCGGTGCCTTCACCGTGGTGCATTGATGTCCGATGGATATGTGCAAGGTCATAATCTGATTTGCGGACTGCACCAATGGGATTATCGTTTGGACACTGGTGTTTCTGAGTACAATAATCATGAGGTGCTGCCAAAATTCAGCTCTTGGATTGAAGATGATTATGTTTTTGTTGATGAAGATGAGATTGGTGATTGGGAAAAGGCTCATCCTCAGCCATATAATCGAGATGAATATCTGGGTCTCTACAAGGACCCCTCACATGAACCAATAGAAGAAGACAAAGTTCAATACATTGAGCGATTGGCGAAGGGTGGACTCAAAGGAATCGGGCATCATGGAATTATCAGCTCCATGGGTGTGCCTCGCTCTCAGTTGCCGCAATGGGATGATATTCAAATTCTCACTGGTCAACTTGCTCGACGTCCGCTCTTAGAGAGTATTCCTGTTGAAACGCGCACTGTCATTGGGCCTCGAGCGAAAAAACCATTGGTCTTAGAGATACCGATTTTTGTCAGTGACATGAGTTTTGGTTCGCTTTCAGAGGAAGCAAAAATTGCTTTAGCCAAGGGTGCTGAAGCTGTGGGTACAGGAATATGTTCAGGAGAGGGCGGCATGTTGCCTGAGGAGCAACAGGCAAATAGCAGATATTTTTATGAGCTTGCGTCAGCAAAGTTTGGTTGGGACCTCGAAAAGGTTCGTCGTGTTCAGGCGTTTCATTTTAAAGGTGGTCAGGGCGCAAAAACCGGCACGGGCGGGCATCTACCCGGTGAAAAAGTTGTTGGAAAGATCGCTCAAGTGCGTGGACTGCAAGAGGGAGAGCCGGCTATCAGCCCACCTGTTTTTGAGGATCTTGTTACGCCAGCTGACTTTAGGTTTCTTGCCGAAAAAGTGAGAGATCTCAGCGGTGGGATTCCTGTCGGTTTTAAAATATCGGCTCAGCATATTGAAGATGATATTGATTTTGCGCTTGAAGCATCTGCTGATTACATAATTCTAGATGGACGGGGTGGTGGAACGGGCGCCGCTCCGGATGTGTTTAAAAATAACATCTCAGTTCCAACAATGGTCGCTCTGGCACGAGCGCGTGCGCATTTGGATGCCAAGGGTGCAAAAGATATTACGCTCGTTATTACCGGTGGACTGCGCACAGAGAGTGATTTTGTAAAGGCGCTTGCTCTTGGCGCAGATGCAATCGCCGTTTCGAATTCGGCTCTGCAGGCATTGGGATGCCTTGGCATGCGAGCTTGTGCGACGAACAATTGTCCTGTCGGAATTGCCACGCAAAAAACTCATTTGCGCCAGCGATTAATAATCGATGCAAGCGCACAGAGATTAGCGAATTGGTTTGAAGCAACTGTTCACTTAATGAAAGTTCTCGCCCGGGCGTGTGGACACAATAATATTCACGGATTTGAAATGCGTGACCTTTCAACGGTCTCGAAGGACATATCTCTGCTGACTGGAATTCGATTCGCGGGTGTTCGCTCAATCCATTCGTTCTGAATTCGTCTACTTGAGCTGAACCTTGAGGCTCCATTCCATAATGACATGAAAGACGTCCTCGAGGCAGTCTTGCGGGACGTCCCTTTGGAGTTTTGAGTTTAATTCGGTAAGTCTGCGCAGCACTTGTTGTTCTCTGGTTGGGTCGCGCATGGGGCGCAATTGTGCGCTCTTAATTTGCCCCATGCGTTTTGCGAGCGCCAGCCTTTCGCTCAACAACACAAGCAGTTGTGCATCAATCTCGTCGACCTGAGCGCGCAAATGGTTGAGGTTCTCGATTGAGTCTTTCACAAAAGAGTCCTGTTGAAATTTGCTGTATGAGTACTCTTTAATTCTTTGCCTTCCATCAAGCAGGTCAAGACGTTCAGCAGAGACTCACGCGTGTAGGGTCGAGTCAGGAAATCAGCGCGAAAACTGCGCACGCCAAGTTTCTCGAAAACCGAACTTTGATGGCTCAGAGCGAAAGGCTCCTTGGCGTAGACGATTGATTTACAGGACTCATGAGCGACGTAAAACGTTTCACCCTCGTCATTTTGTATTTCGAGCGTGCGGTATCCACAGACTTTATTTGTTGGACAGCCGTTGTGAAGCGCCGTCAGACTGCAGCTTTCTGCAATGAACAAGGGCGTATCTTTGTAAAGGATGGCCTGAGGACGGATCCCTTCGGGAAATCCTGCAACCAGAGATTCAATGTTTTTCGAATCATCTTCGACAGACAACGCGGCCATGCCAAGACCCATCTCCTGCCACTGCGCAGCAGCCTGTTGGTTGAGTGTGTAGAGGGTAAAGTCTGAAGAGATAGACGTAACGGAGGAACGCAATCCCCAGCGATCTAGAAGACCCAAATGACTGACGTTACCCACCTCGACGTCTGTGATGCCCGCAGAGAAAAATTCCTGAGCCCAACGCTTCATGAGAGGCTCATCCCACGCACGCAGAACTGTTGGGAAGGCAAGGCGGAGCTTAACACCTGTTTTACCGCTGAAGGTCTTGAGGGCCGAGAGAACATCCGCGAAAGAGAGTTCAGGCAAAAAGGCCCGTTTGGGCTCAAAAACGATTTCATTGAAAGTGAACTTGTTATTCTGGCTGTTTCGAGAGTCGATGAACTCGGAAATCCAAGACAGATACTCGAGGCGATCGATCTTGAGGTTGAGTTCAGTTGTTTGGCTTGAAAGCGTCGTAAGTTCCTTTTGTAGGTGCTGCGGCGCAGACGACAAAGAAACGCTTTCGAGCGCAGCCGCAAGTCGTTCTGCAAGGAACGCTTTGTGCGAGGATGGAAGTTTGTCTTCGAGTGACCGTTTCAATTCTTTGAGTTGTCCGCGTGGAATAAACCATCCGGAATCGCCTTCAAAGGAAATGGTTTGTGCCGAAAATCCAATATTACCCAACGTGCTGAAAAGCTGCTGAAGGTCGTCGGTGAGTGTTGAAGTTCCATTCCGCGGTCGAATCGCGCTGCAGTCAATCTGGCTCGAGGTTAGAATTTTTCCAAATTTGAAGGCACTGACTCGGAGGCACAGAGAGTCACCCGATGAATTAAATTCAACCTTGAGGTCAATTTCGGTGAATGGGCGCAGACGTGTGTCCGCAGGGGGTTTGCTGAGTCTTTCGACGCTCTGACGCAGTGCATCCGAACGTGTCCGATAGACGTGGTCTCCGGCCACTGGAAGAGGCAGATCCTCAGGAATTTCTATTTGCACGCGATCGCCGGCCTTGCATTCGGGAGTGGGTCGGTCATCAATGGCGAGCGCGCGTAACGAGAAGTGACACACCACGTTGTTATACTTTGCGCGCACTCCATCAACGTTCGTCTGAGTTTGCGCACCGTGTTGGGGTGTTGAGTGATAAAGGGCGCTCTGAGGATCGATGCGCAGACCATCGAACCGTGCCAATGGACACTCCGTAAGCAGAGTCATCACACGGCCACGGACACTTTCAACGGTACCAACAAATTGTCCTTTGTGGGTTGGATTATTGAGGTCGATGACGTTCTCGTGGTACCGCCCCTTGAGGAAAAACGATGTACTGTTGCGTTGGAACGTAAGGTTCAGCTGCTCTGCAGGATCATTCTTTTCTTTTGCATCTTGCTCAATTTGCAGATGTGCCGTGACCGGTGCGTTGGGACGCAGAGTCGGAGTGTTGAAGATTTGATCGAGTTTGTTTCGATAAGCACGCACAACGCTTGAAACATACTGTGCGTCTTTTTTGCGGCCTTCAATCTTGAGTGTATCGACTCCTGCATCCACAAGCAGTTCAAGATTCTCTATTGTGTTGAGGTCTTTCATGCTGAAAAGGAAGCCGTGGCCGGGTTCATTGAGGATTTTATACGGCTTTCGACACGTATAAGCGCATTCACCTCGGTTACCGCTGCGAGCGTCTTCGGCACCGCTGAAAAAGCACAGTCCACTGTACGAGTAACACAAGCTTCCGTGACAGAAGGCTTCGAGTTCGACCTGTTCACGAGGAATGGCTGCACGAATTTTTTTGATTTCCAAAGCCGTTAACTCGCGTGCCAATACAACGCGCTTGAATCCAAGTTTCACGGCTTCACGCACTCCGTCCAGATTGTGGACAGCGAGCTGTGTTGATGCATGCATACGTAAATTAGGAAAGTATGTTCGGCACAACCGGGCAAGACCAACGTCTTGTACAATAATTGCATGCACACCAATGTCTTCAAGATCTGCGAGTGTTTGAATCAGCGCCGGGAGCTCGGTGTTTTTGATAAGGATATTCATCGTCACGAGAACGTTCATTCCGTGACGTTTTGCCAGTGGAACAAGTTCACGAAGGTCGTCGGTTGTGAAGTTTTCGGCGCGCGCTCGTGCATTGAAGTTTTTTAACCCCAGAAAAACCGCATCTGCACCAGAGTTCAGAGCAGCGAAGAACTGCTGACGACCGCCGACGGGTGCAAGAATTTCGGGAACAAGAACATGAGGTGAGGGCGTCTGTGCATTGGTTGTCATGCTGTGTCCTTAACAGGGGTGAGCGTGCGGACCGCACACGCAGCAGGAATGATTGAAATTAATTGCATTGGCAAGAGATAATTAGGGGTGAGATTTATAAAAATATGTCGTAATTATAGGCATTTAATCAATTTTGAAGAAACCCGACTTTTCCAAAAGGTAATTTCTTGAACCATCAGCAAACTGTGGATCAATCCCAAGTACATCAATGCCTTTGCCTTGATGTTGCACACGGAGTTCGGGTGGGAGTGTGAAAGAGTAGCGATGCAGCTGTAAGGATGTTCCGCACACTTGGCTAAGAACGGGTTCGGATGCACTGTTGGCAATCACAATTCCTATTGGTGTTCTTGTTGATTGCGTGGTTGCAAATATTTGAACCTGAATGGATTCGTTGCTGCCTGACTTACACGCCCACCCTTGAACGACTCCATTTGCATATGAATCAACGTATCCTCTCACCGCGGCTTTGCAGGCAACATCTGGACAAACCATAGAGCTCTGGGCTCTGTGCGCGGGTGTGTTTTCGGGCCATGGCTGAGAAGCCTCAACCTGAGCGTATCGCTCTGGCTGAGGTTCATTTGGGTTGCCGGCCATTTGCCGCGCGAGGAAAAAAGTGTTGACGCTCGCATAAGCCATCCATGGATAGTCGATGATGTTTCCGTTCGGGTTTGAAGAAGTTGCACACGCTGCCAAAAAGATTTCCTTGGTTAAAGGATGAACTGACCACAAACACGCACTTGAAGGCGCCATCTTCCACTCAATTTTAGCGGTGCAGAAGTCGTGACTGAAGGTAGAACATGGTTGAATTATGATTTCCGTTTTCGCTGATTCAGTCTGTAGAATTTTCTCGATTGTTCGCGTTCCAGGCGTGTTGATTTTGATTTCAGGAGCCAAAAAGAGCGTGTAGGAGCTCTCGGGTTTTAACCACGCTGCAACTATAGTTCCCTGAGTCCGATTGCTCAACGACCCGCATTCAGATTTTTGGGGAGCGGCATTTTGAGGTTGAATCCACAGGCAACTGTCGGGAGATGCGTTTGTCCAAGAAACGGAGTAGTCACAACGACCCGTTTTTGGATTCACGATACAATTTGAAATCATCAGGACAGGTTTGTACGACGGTTTGGGCGAAGGAGTCGGGGCTGGATGGGCAGATGATTCGTCCACAGGACATACCTTTTGGCATTCGCCCAACGTCACCTGAGCCACGCGCCGACGGGTTCCAATCGATTCGGCAGCGGTGACAGCCGCAGAACCTCCAATTGTGTAGATGCCGCCAAGCGTCGAAACATAAAAAGCATCTTCTGATACATCCAAACCTGTCGCTTCTGAGGGGAAGGTTCCGAGAGTTCGCCATCGGCTCAAATCCAGCGGAGCAGCAATAAGCGCACGGGTTGTCACAATGAAGACTTCGTTTTTGTGAATTCTGACCGCCTTGAGTAACCGCCCCGCTTCCTTGGGCAGTTCAGCACTCACAAAGGAGAGTCCTCCATCAGCCGACAAGCCTATCGAATACTGCGCAACGTTAAACCCCTCTGGGGATTTAACAAACTTGCGCAGGTGCACGATGATTCGTCCTTGAGCAAACTTCAGACCCAAAACATCTGAACCCGAAAAATTTTGACTTGGAGTGATCTTTTTCCACGTCTGTCCAAAGTCAGAAGACACAGCCATATTCGTGCCAGAGGCAATAAAAATGATCTCACCAAAAAGAGACACCTGATCGGGGTTACTGAAGGGCAAACCATGTGCCGTGGTTAAATTCGTCCAAGAGGCACCTTCATTGCGGCTGAGCAAAAGGCCTGAGGACTGGGTGACAATTGCGACCTTCGTTCCTTCAGCATCAATATCTTTGCCAATGGGCGTTGGCCGACCCTGGAAGCCCTGAAGAAACGAAAAGGTTGAAGCGTCATCGTCAGAGAGGGCAATACCCTCAGGAGTGGAAACGAAAATCTTCTGACTCGTGAGCGCAACTTCCGAAACAGGATTCGAGTAACCTGCACTGCTCGATCCGTTGTCATAGATCTTCACCTCATTGGTGTCATAAAAACCCTTCAGCAATTTGAGTCGTGGCGTGATATTTTCAAATCTCTCGCCGCCATCGCGTGACAAAAATAATCCACCAAGAAGGTTTGCGAACGGATCTGCCGCGCTCCAAGTAAAAATCCTTCGGCCGGAGGCTGTCAGACCATTTGGAACAGGCCCACTGCCTTTGTCAAAAGACAACAACGACCATTTTTCAACCTTGGGATCGGAAAACAACAAACCGCGGTCGAAAACGAGAAATCGACTTCCATTGAAAACTTTGTAGTTTAAAAGTTTAGAGTTCCTCAGTGTCGAGGGAATTTCAAAGGTTTTCCATGCGGCAAAATTCATATCAGTTGTCAGAGAAAATCTGTCTTGACTGCGCAAAAGAAGCGAACTGGCTTCAGGAAAAATAGCCTGTCCAAAAACGGGAGGTTTTGAGGCGATCGCAGGAGGAAGGGCTAAGGGTGACCAATATCTTCCCGCATCGCGAGAGATCCTGACTTCGAATGTTTTCAATGAATTTGAAAATCGCACCAGATGATTAGATGAAATGTTCACAAGCTCATATGCAGTTTTTGTGGAAAAAACAGAATTCCAAGTTGTTCCGCCATCGTCACTCGAAAAATAAGAGTAGGTGCTCGTTCCCGGGGTGTTGGGCCAATCGCTCACTTTGGCCAACATGAGCTTCTCTGTTCCCTCAATACCAATGACACGACGGTTTTCGGGAAGCATGGGCAACTTGAAGAGCTCCCATGAGTTCGTCTCAGAGTTAAAAACGTGGAGACCCTCGGGTGAGGTGATAAACAGGTTTTTGCCAATGCTTGTCCACGTTCTTGGGAAATTGAACCAAGGCAAGACGCCCGTTTTTTTCCAGTTCGTTCCATTGTCTTGTGTAAATTGCGCACCCATAAAGCCGACGTCAACAAAAACACGACCCTGATGTTGATGAATCACATTGGTGTGTTCACTGACGTCAGGGTTCTTTGTCCACGTCTTTCCAAAATCTCTCGATGTTAAAAAACCTTCCGATGACGTGGCATAAAAAACATCATTGTGGGCGAAAAAGCGTTGTGAGGCACCACTCGAAAGACCATGAACCAATGACTTGCTAAACCACGTCTGTCCGCCGTCACGCGAAATCACCAACCCGCCCTTGCGCAAACTCACTACAATATGTTCGCCATTCGAATACACATCGGTAATTGAATCACCTGACATGCCCGTCTGAGGCGTGTTCTGGACACTGTCATCAGGAATCCTGAAGATTGACTTCGTATCACGACCTACGCGTACTGGCGTGGAGGACGTTCGACTGCCGGCTTGATCTTTTTGGCTCACGAATAGGCTCTTGGGGCCGTCGACTGCTGATAACTTGAATTCGGAAAATTCAAACCGGCCGCCAATGCATTCCGCCGTCTGACCAGCCTGTACATCGCCCTCGAGTTCTACTCTTGCCCCCATCACGCACGTGCCCTTAAGGCCTGTCCCAAAAGCCCCATAGCTCAAAGACCCGTCATCAACGTTCAATTGCAAAGATAAAGGTGCGCCCTGTTCGGAACGAAGCATCTCGCCCGCGCCCCGGTTTTGTTCAGCTGATGCTTTATTTTGTGAAGCGGTGGGCCCCAGAGCCAAATCATTCACCGTTCCTATACTCCCACCACAGCTGGCAAGACATAAGACCGAGATAATGAGAGCACCCATGTGAGTGAAAGCTATTTTCATCGCCCGACTCCTACGTGGTGGAGATCGACCCATGCGACAAAGAAATTGAGACAAAACTCTAAACATCCGAATCAACTTTAAAAGTTGATTGGCTTTGCGTTAGTCACTGAAATTCGTTCAGTATTCAATATCTCCTCAGGCACAGGAGATGAGCATCCGAATCAACACAGGGAGGGGTTGGTCCCAGATGCTCGGCCAAAAAACTTCAACATGCGTCTCGCTTGTGGTGCTGTTTGCGCTCGGTGCTTGCTCGGGCCGCTCCAAAGTTGACGGATTGTGTTCAAAGGTAAAGGCCGAGGCATTTACTCAGACAATCACCTCAAATGTGCTTGCGGGGCAATTAGAGAATCGAGACGCTGCCGGCGGTGAGCTTGTTGTTGAATTCAGGAAAGAAGATATTCTTGGTCCGCCGACACACCAAAAAAATTGTACATTTTTTTTAGAGCCGATTCAGGCGACGCAGGCTGGGGGTTACCTATGGACGGCCGGACACTGCCTAGATCCCTCGCGTGATAGTAAATACCGTTTACGGTTTTATGTCGACATGGCGACAGGATACTTAGAGATCCCAATAGTCATTGAGCAGCTCTCTCAGTTAACCAAGTTGCGAAAACAACTCGCCGATCAGCTCACGCCTCCAGCTCAAAAAGAGGTCTTAGCCGCACTGCGGCAAAAGGATGTTGACTTTTCGACAAGCACCAACGCCACAGATATTTGCCTAAACTCAATTTCCAGCGGAAAAACATTCTTTCATGAACCAATCAGCGGTGCCAACCAAATCTCCTGTTTTCTCTATCAGGATCTTCGACTCGTTGAGTTTAAAGTTCCAGACAATCTTGACCCGGCGCAAAAACAGATTCTCAATTTCGCGTTACAACGTGCCCAGCAGTTCGAAAATTCACTTCCTATTCCGCCGGCAGCTGTCATCAAGAAAGAGTCACAGGAAAAAATAATGTCCGCGTTCCGTCAGGATTGGATCAACGCTTACAAAACTTACATTGAATACAGAGAAAATGATGGACTCAAAGCATGGATTGATTTGGCCAAACAGAGATGCACAAATCCTGATACTCCTCTTGCAGCAGAAATTTGCGAAAAGCTTCCGCACATCAAAGACAGTCTTTTCCAGTCTGGTTTGCAATTTCAATCTCAACTTTTCGACGACAATACTGCCAACAATTTCGCGCTCCAGTATGACGTCAAGAAACAGCAGATCGCTGACCTGTGGGTCTTTTACCGACAAGCTGAAGCAGTCATCGGTGGAACCACAAAGCGACCCTACGACTATTGGGATATTCTAACAAATTACAATTGGAACAGTGGTTCCTTAAAAACGTTCAGCGCCATTGCAATTGGTGGCTTTATGGGGTTGGGCTGGGGTGCAACCATCGACGAAAACGGAA